>JAFYQY010000206.1 GCA_017559685.1 Alistipes sp. | reverse complement strand
GCACGTGATAGATGTCAATTCGGGAAATCGCACTAAGGCCGAGGATAATCAGGAACAGACAGCAATGGAGGTCAATTTGGCTGCTGCGGCAGAGATTGCACGACAGATTCGTCTGCGTGATTGGGGTGGCCTCGTGATTGTCGATTTTATAGATATGCACAAGTCGCAGAATCGTCAGCTTCTCTACGAGGAGATGACTCGACTTTTGGCATCGGATAAGGCAAAGCATACGATACTTCCGCTTTCGAAGTTTGGTTTGATGCAGATTACTCGCCAGCGTATTCGCCCTGTAGCGGTACACAATACCGAGGATATCTGCCCGACTTGTGGCGGTACAGGCAAGGTTGAACCTACTATTCTTCTCGATCGCAAAATCGAGAATCAGATATCACTACTTACCGTCGAGCGTGGACACAAGTATATCCGCCTCGTGGTAAGCCCTTATGTAGCGGCTTACTTGAAGAAGGGCTTCTGGTCGTTGCGCCGAAAGTGGTCGTGGCGATACAATACCACCATCAAGGTTGTTGCCGACCAAAGTGTTGGAATGATCGAGGTGCGCTACGAGGATAAGGAGGGTAACAACATCTTGAATGCGAAGAAGGCTGACAAGCCTAAGCGCAAAAAGTAGGTATCATCCGCAATAATATGCACGAAATACTGAAACTTGCCGAGCGCTCGCCACAAGTAGAGCAACTCGGTAAAGTGTTGGAGAAAAAAGGCAGCACCGTCCTTCTCAACGAGATGGTCGGCGGTGCTTTTTTATTTTATATGGCGGCAACCATTGCCCGCAAGGGCGGTGTGCATATCCTTATTTGCGAGGATAGGGATGCCGCTGCATACGCCCTGAACGATCTCTACGCTCTGCTTGGCGAGGAACGAGTGTTGTTCTTCCCATCGGCCTATAAACGCTCGGTTGTCTATGGCGTTGAGGAGGCCGAGAGTGTGGTTATGCGTACGGGCGTTCTCAATGCGCTGAAGAATCACAGTGGCGAATACTTGGTCGTGGCGACCTATCCCGAAGCACTCTCAGAGAGAGTGGCTGACGAGGCGGGCTTGGATGCGGAGTCGTTGCATATAAAGCGTGGCGACTGCATCGAGGTTGCCGAGTTGGAGGAGAGGGTTATCTCGCTCGGTTTCGAGAAGGTAGACTTTGTCTACGAGCCAGGACAATACTCGGTACGAGGCGGAATTTTCGATATCTTCTCCTACTCGGAGAGTAAACCGTATCGCTTGGATTTCTTCGATTGTGAGATCGATTCTATTCGCCAGTTTGAGCTCTCGAGTCAGCTCTCGAGTCAGCGATTGGAGGAGGTGGATATCATCTCGAATATCAATCGTGCCGACGTGGGTAGAGTCTCGTTGGCGAAGTTCGCTGAGGGCGCAACCTATTGGTGTGGCGATGCTGACTATGTCTTGGGCAAGGTCGATGATGTGCGTCGTAAGGCGTTGCAGGAGAGCGATGAGCCCGAGGATATATCGGCGAAGATGACCTCCCGAAAGGAACTCGTCGAGGATATGGCCGAGTCGAGCTTGGCGATTCTGCGCAATACTTTGGCAGAGCGCCCTGCTTCGCAGACGATACTGTTCCATACCTCGCCACAGAATAGTTTTAACAAGAACTTCGAGGTGCTGGCCGACGAGATTGTCGCACGCCACGAAATGGGCTATCGCACACTTCTCCTTTCGGAGAATAGGGCACAGGCAGAGCGTTTGGACGGAATGCTCTATGCTACGGGGCGTGACGGTGCGAAGTTGGAGTTGGCACGACTGACACTACACGACGGCTTCACCGATCACGATCTCAAGATTGCCCTCTATGCCGAGCATCGTCTCTTCGAGCGCTATCGTCGCTACAAGATCAACGGTCAGATTAAGCGAGACGAGCAGATGACCATCGCCGAGTTGAACTCGTTGCAGGTGGGCGACTATGTCACCCATATCGATCACGGTGTGGGCCGCTTTGGCGGTCTTGTGAAGATTTCGGACGGTGGCAAGATGCGTGAGGCGATAAAGTTGGTCTATCGTGATGGCGATGTCCTTTTCGTAAATGTCCACTCGTTGCACCGTATTGCTCGCTATAAGAGTGGCGACGACGAGCCGCCAAAGGTACATAAACTCGGTAGTGGAGCGTGGCAGAAGATTAAAAATGCAGCTAAGAAGGCGGTCAAAGATATCTCGAGGGAGCTTATTGCCCTATATGCCAAGCGTAAAGCGAGCGAAGGCTTTGCCTTCTCGCCCGACACCTATCTTCAGCAGGCTTTGGAGGCTTCGTTCGAGTGGGAGGATACGCCCGACCAGTTGAAGGCTTCGGAGGCGGTCAAGCGAGATATGGAGTCGGAGCGCCCGATGGATAGATTGCTCTGCGGAGATGTCGGCTTCGGAAAGACCGAGGTGGCAATTCGTGCAGCATTCAAGGCGGCAACTGACGGTAAGCAGGTGGCTGTGTTGGTGCCTACTACTATTTTGGCACTCCAGCACTACCGTTCGTTCAAGAGCCGTCTGCGTGACTTCCCTGTAACGATAGAGTATATCAACCGCACCAAGAGTGCAAAGGAGAGTGCCCGCATTTTAGAGGAACTGAAGTCGGGTAAAATTGATATTCTGATTGGTACGCACAAGATGCTCGGTAATGGTGTCGAGTTCAACGACTTGGGCTTGCTTATTATCGACGAGGAGCAACGATTTGGCGTTGCAGCGAAGGAGAAACTCACGCAGTTGCGTGTGAGTGTTGACACTTTGACACTTACCGCTACGCCTATACCTCGTACCTTGCAGTTCTCGTTGATGGGTTCTCGTGACTTGTCGATTATCTCGACTCCACCACCAAACCGTCGCCCTATCCAGACCGAGTCGCACACCTTCTCCGAGGAGCTGGTCAAGGATGTCGTCGAGGCGGAGTTGCAGCGAGATGGTCAGGTCTACTTCATCCACAACAGGGTGGAGGACTTGATGACTATCAAGGGTATGCTTATGCGCCTGTGCCCGAAGGCTCGAGTAGCGGTGGCACACGGACAGATGAAGCCTGCCGAGCTGGAGAAGACTATTATGGACTTTATCTACCACGACTACGATGTCTTGGTTGCGACCTCGATTGTGGAGAGTGGAGTGGATATTCCGAATGTAAATACGATAATTATCAACAACGCCGACCGCTTTGGTTTGAGCAACCTGCACCAGTTGCGAGGTCGTGTGGGTCGTAGCGATAGAAAGGCTTACTGCTACCTTCTCTCTCGTCCCGACGAGATGCTCTCGAGCGACGCACGCCGACGTTTGCGAGCCATTGAGGAGTTCTCGGATTTGGGCTCGGGCTTCAATATTGCGATGCAGGATTTGGATATCCGAGGTGCTGGAAACCTTCTCGGAGCGGAGCAGAGTGGCTTTATAGCGAATATCGGCTTCGAGACCTACCAGAAGATCCTTAATGAGGCTATTGCCGAGTTGAGGGCTGAGGGCTTGGATGTTGCAGGCTTGAGTAGCGAGGAGCAGACCGTGATGGAGGCAAAGGGGTATGTCGAGGATGTTTCGCTCGAGCTCGATGTCGAGGCTGAGTTGCCTGAGGAGTATGTTCGTCAGCAGGCGGAGCGTCTTAAGCTCTATCGTAAGATTGACGCTATGAGCGACGAGGCGGAGTTGACGAAGTTTGAGTCGGAGTTGGAGGATCGCTTTGGCAAGATGCCTCAGCCTACGAAGGAGTTGATGAATGCTGTGCGCTTGCGCTGGGAGGCTATGCGTCTCGGTATGGAGCGAGTGAAGGTTAAGAATGGTTTGATGATTGTTCGCTTTGTGGGCGACGACAACTCTCCATACTATCGTAGCGAGGTCTTTATGGAGTTGCTACGCAAAATTACGGCTCAACCCGATCGCTTTGTTCTCAAACAGAAGGATGGCAAGTTGGCGATGACCGTGCGCAAGGTTGATGACGTGGCGACTGCGGTAGAGGTTTTGAAAACTCTTTAACAGAGGAGATTATGGCAAATTTAATAGTTGACGAGGGCAATACTTTGTGTAAAATTGCCGTTTTAGATAAAAGCGAGGTGCTTTGCGAAGCATCTGCGCCCGAGTTCGATATGGCGCAAGTGGCGGAGCTTATCGAGCGTTATGCCGTTGATAAGGCGGTAGTGGCGTCTACTCGTGGTGGAGCGGAGCAGATTTGCGAAAAGTTGCGCTCGAAGATTGCCCGAGTTTTGCACTTCAACTCTATGACCGAGGTGCCGATCGAGGTGGAGTATGCTTCACGCCAAACGCTTGGTGCTGACCGCATTGCGGTGGCTGTAGGCGTAGTTTGCGAGATGGGTATCGAGAATGCTCTCATCGTCGATATGGGTAGTGCCATAACCTACGACGTTATCGAGAACGGCGCCTTCAAGGGAGGCAATATCTCGCTCGGTGTGGCGATGCGATTTAGAGCGTTGCACGAGTTTACTGCATCGTTGCCATTGTGCAAGGCTGTCGAGCCAAACGGAGCCTTCGGCTCAACTACTCAGGAGGCTATCGAGCAGGGTGTGATGCAGGGCGTTTTGCACGAAATTGAGGGCTATGTAGAGCGTGTTTCGGCAAAAAATGAGAAAAAAAGCATAATTTTTTGCGGAGGTGACGCCGAAAGTTTTGTTAATCGAATTAAAAATGCGATATTTGCACCTCGTAAACTTATGTTTACGGGTTTGAATCGAATTTTAGAGTATAATGTATCGAAAGGCAATATATAAGTTTTTGCAGGTTGTAACTCTCGTTGCGACCTTTGTGGCGCTCTCTACTCGTGAGGTGTCGGCACAGGGTGGTGCAGCGGTTACTGCATATTCACCATACACAATGTTCGGTATTGGCGAGTTGCAGACCTTGGGCACAGCACAGATGCGTGCTATGGGTGGCGTCGGTGTGGCTTGGCGTAGCACACAGATGCCTAGCATCGTAAACCCTGCAGGATATAGCGCAACTATGCAGAATAGCTTCCTCTTCAATATTGGCGTTGAGGGTAACTTTTTGCAGAATGTGCAGAAGCAGTACGATGCTGCGGGAAACTACACTCACGACGCAAAGAATGGCAAGAACTCGGTAAATATCCACGAGATTGCGGTGCAGTTCCCATTGGCAAAGCGCTTGGGTATGGGTATCAGCCTTATGCCGTATAGTAGCGTCGGCTACAAGATGTCGTTCCTCGATCAGGGCAATGAGATTGCGGGCAATGTCGGCGCATCGTCATACACCTACTCGGGTGATGGCGACGTTACCGAGGTTAAACTCGGTGTTGGTTGGGAGCCATTCAAGAACTTCTCGATCGGTATCGCAGCAAAATACTATTGGGGTAAGATTTCGCACAACTACACCTCGGCGGTAGACAACAATATTGTCGGTACGGGTAGCTATCTCTCGGTTATTGGCGAGGATGAGTATGCTATCTCGAACTTCAAGTTCCAGGCGGGTTTGCAGTGGAATATCGTTGCAACCGACAAACACTTGCTCACCCTCGGTGCTACCTACGACTATGGTGGAGGTTTGCGTCCGAAGGTTACAAAGAGCCTCGCTTTGAACAACACCTACGAGACTACGGTGTATCGTGAGACGGGTGTTTCGCAGATGCAGTTGCCACACAGTGTGAAGGTGGGCTTGATGTACCAGAATGCGACAATTATGGTTGCCGGCGAGTATGAGTTTCAGGCGTGGAGTAGCAATAAGGGACGCTTCGAGGAGGCTATTACCAACAATATGAAGGTGCAGTACGTAGACACCCACACCGCAAAGTTGGGTGTGTCATATACTCCAAATCGTTTCGATGTTCGTAACTACTTCAAGCGAATCTCGTATCGTGTAGGTGCAAGATACAGCAACTACTACCAGACCTACAATGGTCAGTCGATACCGCAGATTGCCGTTACGGCAGGTTTCGGTCTCCCGCTCAAGTTTATGGGAACATCGAGCGTGGATATTTCGTTGGAGTATGGCTTGCGTGGCTCGCACGCATTGATGAATTCAGTTCCGAAGATTGGAATGATTCGTCAAGATTACTTCAAGGTGGGACTCGGCTTCTCACTATTTGGCGAGGACTATTGGTTTGTTCGCCCTAAGTACGACTAAAGATTAACACAAAGTAATAGAGATGAAAAGAGTAAAATTATTTATCGGTTTGGCATTTGCGCTCATTGCAGGCAGTGCCTCGGCGCAGGATTTTAGCGATCCGCAGTATGCAAAGTGGGGTGAGACTCCCGAGCAGCGTAAGGAGAATATCTTGGCAAGTACCTTCTTGAAGGAGGAGTTGGCAAATCGCAACTTCGACCAGGCAACAAAGTATTTGCAGCAGTTGTTGCAGCAGTGTCCTGCAGCTTCGGAGAATACATTCGTACGTGGTGTAACCCTCTACAAGAATAAGATTAACCGTGCTCGTTCGTTGGCAGAGAAGAATACATATGTAGACTCATTGCTTCTTCTCTACGATCTCCGTTTGGAGCACTTCGGTTCGCATCCAAAGCGTGGTAAGGCTTATATCCTCGACCGCAAGGCTCGTGAGCACTTGACCTACAAGGAGGGCGACCGTGAGGGTATCCGCCAGAGCTTCGAGTTGGCTATCGCTGCACAGGTTGAGGCTAACGGTGCTGCAGATCCAGCATTGGTGGCTATCTACTTCAAGAATTTGTGCGATGACTACTCGAACGATATCGTTGATGCGATGACTATCGTAAACGCTTACGAGGAGTGTTCGAAGCACTTCGCAAATATCGACGAGTCGCAGGCAGAGTTCAAGGCGCAGTTCGAGACCAGCTTTAGCGTAAGTGGTGCGGCTTCGTGCGAGAACTTGCAGAAGATTTTCGAGCCTAAGGTTATGGCAAATCCATCAGACGAGGCTCTCCTCGCACACGTTTTCCAGCTTATGGCAAAGGCTAACTGCGATAGCGACTTCTTCATTCAGGTTGCAGAGTTGTACTACAATGTTAAGCCGCAGACTAATATCGCAATGTTGTTGGCTCAGATTTTCCAGACTAAGAAGGAGTTTGCAAAGGCTAACCAGTATCTCCGTGAGGCATTGGCTAATGAGACCAATCCTGACGAGCGTGAGAAGTTACTCATCCGTATTGGTATCATCGAGATGACAGCAAACAACTTGGCTGCTGCTATCAGCGCATTCAACGAGTCGATCAATATTGATGAGGCTGACGATGACGGTTTGGCACTCTACTTCTTGGCGCAGTGCTATGTTGCAGGTTCGAAGGATTGCGACTCGGAGTTGGCTAAGCACTCGGTATATTGGATTGCATACGATCTCTTGTGGAAGGCTCTCCCATTGTTGGAGGCGACCGATGCATCAGTTGCATCACAGGCAAGAAACTTGGCAGACAGCTATCGTTCGGTATTCCCAACTGCTGAGGTATGTTTCTTCGCAGAGTTGAACGAGGGAACAACCTACCGAATCAATTGCGGTTTGGCTAAGGGCCTCACAACAAAGGTGCGCTATCGTGCACAGTAATGAGTTGTATATACTATATATATAATATAGGATAGGACAAGATGTCGTTTAGATTGCATAAGGTAGCTATGGTAGCACTTCTTTTCGGAAGTGCTATCTTGCTATTCTCGTGCAAAGGCAAAACGGCCGAAAACGAGGAGTCGCTCGATGCCATAAAGACGGAAGAGAGCGAGAATCTCACAATTATAATGTCGGAGAATGGACGTAAGTCCTACCTCTTTACCACACCATTGCTCGAGGGCTATACTTTGGGACGTGATCCATACCGTGAGTTCTGCAAGGGTATCACTATTACGACCTACAAGGATGACTCGCTCACAACCGAGAATACGAGGTTGGTGGCAAACTATGCCATCTACTACGAGAAGCGTAAGTTGTGGGAGGCAAAGGGTGATGTCGTGGTTACAAAGCCCGACGGAACCCGTCTCTATACTCAGCAGCTATTCTGGAACTCGATAACCAAGCGTATCTACTCGAATGTAGATACGAAGCTCGTAACCAACACCGACGAGATTATCGGCGAGGGTTTCGAGTCTGACGAGGAGATGAACGAGCCTCGCTTCCGTCGCTGGAAGGGCTATATGCAGGTAGACCCCGAGCAGTTGAAGGCGGAGCAGAATAGGGACGACGAAAAGGGGGAGACAATATCGAAACCTGCGGAGGAGAAGAAACCTGCCGAGGAGGTAAAGCCTGCCAAAAAGTCGACGCCAGCAAAGAGTGCAAATGGCGCAAATAAGGGCGTTAAGACCGCACCAAAATCGACATCAAGCAGACCTGATAACCCATTTACCAAGATCGAAAAGCGAAATCAGTCGCCATCGAAGAAGGGTAATAATACACCAATGCAGCGACGCAGTACTGCGCCTGCAAAATCGCCACAAAAGTCAGAGTAGTATGGAGAATTTGTATATTACAGTGGCTTTGGTTGTGGTGATGCTGTTTTTGTCGGCATTCTTCTCGGGAATGGAGATTGCATTCCTGAACAAAAATCGTTTGCGCCTCGAGATTGACCGCAAGCAGAGCAGGATGTTTGACTATATTGCGAGTCTCTTCTCACGCCATCAGGGCGAATATATCACGACGATTCTTGTTGGTAACAACATCGCTTTGGTCATCTATTCGATGTGCCTTTCGGTGGTGTTGCGCAAGGTTGCGGAGCTGATGGGGTGGAGTTCTGTGCAGGAGGGTTCGATTCTTCTCGAGACCATTATCCCGACCGTAATCATCATCTTCCTTGGCGAGTATCTGCCGAAGTCGGTGTTTAGGAGCAATCCAAACTTCTACTATCGCTATCTCTCGCCTGTGATGTACTTTTTCTACATCGTTCTCTATCCGATAACCCGTGCGACAACGCTTCTCTCGTATGGAATGTTGCGACTTTTGGGTCGTAAGACAAGCGGGGCAGAGCGACAGGTGGAGTTCGACCGTAGCGACTTGGAGAGTTTGCTCGAAAACAACAATTCGTCGGAGTCGGCTTCGGAGTCGGATAACGATATCAAGATGTTCCAAAATGCGTTGGACTTTGCCGATTTGAGAGTGCGTGACGCTATGGTTTCACGAGTTGATGTCGAGGCTGTAGATATCGACGATTGTTCGATGACGGAGATTACCGACCGCTTTGTCGAGACGATGTACTCGAGAATTTTTGTTTGGCGTGACTCGATTGATAATATCATCGGCTATGTCAATTCGAAGAGCTTGTTCGAGAATCCGAAGAGCATCGAGGAGGCGTTGATAAAGGTCGATTATGTGGCCGAGACATTGCCTTTGCAGGATTTGCTTACGCAGTTTACGAAGAATAAGAGCAGTATCGCCGTCGTGATTGACGAGTTTGGCGGTACGGCGGGCATTATATCGTTGGAGGATGTCTTGGAACAGATTTTCGGCGAGATTGAGGATGAGCACGATAAACCCGATATGGTCGAGAAGCGTATATCGGAGCGAGAGTTTGTCTTCTCGTGCCGCTTGGAGGTGGAGTATCTGAACGACAAATACGAGATGAATATCCCCGAGAGCGAGGAGTACGACACCTTGGCGGGATACATTATTTCTCGTTACGAGGAGTTGCCTACGGCGGGTACAGTTATGGAGTTTGACGGCCTTCGCATCAAGATTTTGCAGACTACACGTTCACGAATTGAACTTGCACGAGTGGAGCGAGTTGGAAAAAATAGCGTGGAACGATAAAAAAATAGAAAAAAGAGTCGTAAATCGAAATAAAAGTTTTATCTTTGAAAGTTAAAATCGTCAGAAACGACAAAATTATAAATATTAAATATTAGTTATTATGGTAAGTTTGAATACTTTAAGAACCAAGTACGGAGTGGTTTTGGCAGTTATCATCGCCTTGGCCACATTTGCCTTTATCTATTCGTTGAAGAATGATGCAGGTCCGGTACAAGGTGATGGCCAGAATCCTGTAGTGGGTATGGTCGGTGGAGAAGAGGTTGACCGTATGGAGTTCGGTGCAGCCTACAATGACGCATCGATTTTGATGGGTAACAACAACGCAAGCTACGATCAGTCGGCTCAGATTATCGCATTGGCTTGGGAGTCGCTCAAGGAGGACAAGTTGACTGTTCCAGCATTGGAGGAGCTCGGTTTGGCAGTTTCTGAGAAGGAGAGCAAGGCAATGTTGCACGGCGAGGTTGTTTCGGGCATCTTTAACAGCTTGTTTGCAGATCCTGCAACAGGCGTTTACAACCCTGAGTTGCTCGTTCAGTTCCTCGAGATGGCAAAGACCGATGAGACTGCTCATCGTGCTTGGGAGTTGATTAAGCACAAGGCTGACGTTGAGCGTGCAACCAGCAAGTACACAGATTTGGTACGTTGTGGTGCATACGCTAACACTCTTATGTTGAACAAGGGTCTCGTTGCTGAGAACAACACCTACAAGGGACATTATGTAATGTGCAACTACAATATGGTTGCAGATTCGCTTGTTACCGTAACTGACAAGGAGATTAAGAAGTACTACGAGACTAACAAGGGTAAGTACAAGCAGACTCCTTATCGTACTGTAAGCTACGCACACTTCGAGGTTGAGCCATCTGAGGCTGATAAGGCTGCTGTTGAGGCACAGGTAAAGAGCGTTGCTAAGTTGTTTGCAAAGGCTTCTGACTTGAAGGCATTTGTTCGTGAGAACTCGAATGCTGAGGAGGGTAACTATGTTGCAGCATCTTCGCTCTCGTCTGAGGAGTTGAATGCTATCCGTGCAGGTAAGATGTATGGTCCTAAGTTGCAGAACGACGAGTGGTATGCTTCTCGCTCTATCGCAACCTGTCTTGTTCCTGAGACTTTCGAGTTGCAGCACATCGTACTCGATGCTTCTGATAAGGAGAAGGTTGAGACCGTATACAAGGCTGCAAAGGCTGCTGGTGCAGACTTCGGCGCATTGGTTGTTGAGCACTCACTCCAGAACACTCCTGACAACAATAAGGAGGAGGTTGAGTACGCTCAGTTGCCTGCTAAGTTCGCAGACGTTTTGGCTACTGCAAAGAAGGGCTCGGTTGTTAAGGTTGAGAATGGCGATATGGTATTGGTAACCAAGGTTTTGTCGACAGGCAATAAGGTTCGTCACTATCGTCTTGTAACATTGACATATCCTGTTTTGGCATCGGCTGAGACTCAGAATGAGATTTACAAGCAGGTTGATGAGTTCGCTGGTAAGGCTAAGGGCTCGGTTGAGAACTTCGAGAATGCTGCAACTACAGTTTCACCATCGTCGATGAACCTCTACAAGGGCAGCCGCACCGTTCCAGGTTTGCCAAATTCGTTGGAGGTAGCTCGTTGGGCTGCTGCTGCAAAGGTTGGCGAGGTTTCGTCGGTATTCAACCTCCACGAGGCAGGTTGGGCAGTTGCTGTTGTTACAGCTGTAAACGAGTCGGAGTACCGTCCACTCGAGCAGGTTTCGGCACAGATCAAGAATATCTTGGTTAAGGAGAAGAAAGCTGCGTTGTTGAAGGAGAAGATGCAGGGTGCAACCTTGGAGGAGATCGCTGCAAATGCAGGCGCAAAGGTTGAGTCGTTCGCTGACGTTAAGACTACTGCTACTTATATCGCAGGTATTGGCGTTGAGCCTTGCGTAGTTGGTGCATTGTCTACCGTAAACGCAGAGAATGCTGGCAAGCTCCTTCCTCTCGTAACAGGTGGTCGTGGCGTATTTGCAATCGTTGTTGACGAGGTTGCAGTAGCTGAGAATCAGACTCTTGAGGCAGAGCGTGTTAAGGCTCAGTCGAACGAGGAGCGTATGGCTGTAAGCCGTGCTTACAACGCTACCGAGGAGGCTGCAAAGGTTGAGGATAACACACTCTTGCTCTTCTAAAGAATAGAGTTTTAGGCGCAGTCTGTTGCGCTTGAAAATACCCCGAGACAGGGAGATACATCGTAGTATTCTCCAGTCTCGGGGCTTTTTTTATAGATATAATCTATAATATTCGGTCGCTGGCATAATCAAAAGTGTGAAAAAGTTTTCCGCTTTACTTTTTTTTACATATATTTGTAGTGCTAAATTGCGCAGATAGTGCAGATATCATAGTAGATTATGAAGATAGTTATTGCTGGAATAGGCGAAATGGGTAGCCACTTGGCAGAGATGCTGAGTGGAAATGGTCACGATATCACCATCATAGATACCGACTCGAAGGCGTTGGCTGCGGTTACAAGTGTTGCCGATGTTATCCCTGTCGAGGGCGACTCGACCACCTTTGCCATATTGCGTAAGGCGTCGGTGCGTAAGTGCGACCTCTTTATCGCTGTACACCCCGTAGAGAATACCAATATCCTTTCGGCTATTATGGCTAAGCAGTTGGGTGCAAAGAAGGTTATTGCCCGTATCGACAACAATGAGTATCTCGAGCCTAACAACAAGGAGATGTTTATCAATATGGGCATCGACTATATGTTCTACCCCGAGCAGATTGCTGCCGAGGAGGTTATTTCGCTCTTGGGTCACACCTCGACTACCGAGTTTGTGGACTTCTCGAGTGGTCGACTCTCGTTGTTGGTGTTCCGTCTCGAGCCTACCTCGCCACTTGTTGATCGTGAGCTCTCGAGCTTTGTGGTGGATGAGAATTCGACCTATCGTACCGTGGCAATCTCTCGCAGGGGCAAGACTATTATCCCTCACGGTGGCGATACCTATTTGGTGGGCGATGTACTCTATGTTATCGCTCGTCACGACTCGGTGAACGAGATTATGGCGTTGTCGGGACAGGGCGACGTGAATATCAAGAATATGATGATTCTGGGTGGCTCTCGCATCGGAGTACAGATTGCGCAGGCTATGCAGAACGATGTAAATATCAAGCTTATCGACTACAACTCGGATAAGGCTTATCGCTTGGCCGAGCAGCTCGAGAAGACGCTTATTATCGACGAGGATGGCCGTAATACCGAGGTTATGTTGGAGGAGGGTCTCTCGAATATGGATGCCTTTGTTGCAGTTACAGGTCGTAGCGAGACCAATATTTTGGCCGCTATGCTCGCAAAGCGTATGGGCGCAAAGAAGGTTATTGCCGAGGTCGAGAACTTGAACTATATCAACCTGGCCGAGAGCGTGGGTGTCGATACGATTATCAACAAAAAGTTGGTTTCGGCCTCGAATATCTTCCGCTTCACGATGTCTACCGATGTGTTGGCTATCAAGTGCTTGAAGGGTAGCGATGCCGAGGTTTTGGAGTTTATTGTTAAGCCAAATTCGCCTGCCACAAAGGCGCCAATCAAGGAGCTGGGCTTGCCGGCAGACGTTACTATCGGTGGCGTGGTGCGAGGCAATAAGGTATTTATCGCATCGGGCAACACAACGATTACGGCATACGACAGAGTGGTAGTGTTCGCAATGCCTTCGGCGATTTCGAAGGTCGGTCACTTCTTCAATTAAGCAGAAAATAAATAAAAACTAACCCTATATGTATATAGCAATTGCAGGAAATATCGGTAGTGGCAAGACTACACTTACCGAGATTTTGACAAAACACTATGGCGCAAAGGCCTACTACGAGGATATTGACAATCCTTATATCAACGACTTTTACGAGGATATGAATCGCTGGGCATTCCAGTTCCAGGTGCACTTCCTTGCCAGCCGCATCCGTCAGACTATGGATATGTTGGCAGATAAGTCGGCCGATATCTTCCAGGATCGTACAATCTACGAGGATGCCCATATCTTTGCGGGTAATCTCCACCAGATGGGCTCGATGTCGTCACGTGACTTCGGTACATATATGAAGTTGTTCGATATCTCGACAAACCTCATTCCTCAGCCCGACTTGTTGATCTACTTGAAGGCGAGCGTACCTACTCTCGTGAAGCAGATTCGCAAGCGTGGTCGTGACTACGAGCAGAATATCGAGGTTGAGTACTTGGAGCGATTGAATAATCGCTACAACGATTGGATCGAGAATCACTACGACGGAGAGGTGTTCGTTATCGATAAGGATAACCACGACTTCGTAGAGAATGCCAAGGTGTTGGAGTCGTTGTACGAGCGTCTCGACGCTATTAAAGCATCGAAGAAGTAGTCGATGAGAGCATTACCTGTCGCTTTTACGGAGCGGATGCGCAAGCAGCTGGGAGCAGAGGAGGCGGAGCGTCTCTTTTCGGCTCTCGAGGGTGTGTCGCCCGTTGCCGTGCGTCTCAATCCTACCAAGTGTGGTGAGGCGGGCGTGTGGAGCGATGGCGAAGCTATAGGGTGGAGCAAGAATGGTCGCAAGTTGAAGGAGCGCCCATCGTTTACACTCGATACAGCATTTCACGCAGGTGCCTACTATGTTCAGGAGGCGGCATCGCAGTTTATCGACCATATAATCTCGAACGAGGAGTTGCAGGGCAAGCGAGTACTTGATATGTGCTCGGCACCTGGCGGAAAGACCACTATCTATTCGACCGCAGTGGGTGAGGAGGGTCTTGTTGTAGCGAATGAATATGTTCGCTCTCGTGCCAATGTTTTGGCCGACAATGTGCGCAAATGGGGTATGGGAAATGTGTTGGTTACAAACAATGCACCCGAGCATATTGCGCAGTTCGAGGGTTGGTTCGATGTAGTTGCGGTCGATGCACCTTGTTCGGGCGAGGGAATGTTCCGCAAGGAGGAAGTTGCCCGTGAAGATTGGAGCGAGGAGGCTGTGAAGATGTGCGTAGCACGACAGCTCTCGATTGTGCGTGAGGCGTGGCAGTCGCTCAAGGAGGGCGGTCTCTTCATCTATAGCACCTGTACCTTTAACGACGAAGAGGATGAGGGTGTTCTTCGCACCTTTATCGAGGAGGTGGGCGATGTATTCGAACCGTCGCAGAAGGTCGAAATCGAGGATGAATGGAGCATTGTAAGAGGCGAGGTTGGAGCTTTCCAAACCTTTCGTTTCTTCCCTCATAAGACCGATAGTGAGGGTCTCTTTGTGGCAGTGGCACGCAAGGCGGAGTCTACGACGCAGCGCACTCCGAAGGCTCGCAAGAAGGTTATGCAGGAGGTGGATAAAGCAACTCGCAAGGAGTTGTCGGCGTGGCTCAAGGGGGCGGAGAACTATACATTTGCAATGGTTGCCGATACGATTTACGCCTATCGCACCGAGCAGTTCAATGCTGTGCAGGCTTTGTCCGAGGGTTTGACTGCAATATACTCGGGCGTGGCTATGGGACAGGTCTTTAAGGGTAAGCTGAAACCCGACTGGGCGTTATCGCAGTTTGTGGGCTTGGAGCGCAAGGCGGTAACCGTAGCCGAACTTGATGATGAGAGGGCGTTGGACTATCTCCGCAAGAAGGATATCGCTGTAGGCGATATGGCGGAGGGTATGAATCTCCTGACGCACAATGGCCGAGCTTTGGGCTTTGCCAAAAAGGTGGGTGCACGATGTAATAATCTCTATCCCAACTCGTTGAAAATATTGAATTACTAATTTAGAGAAGATACCATATATGGCTGAAAAACTCTACTATTCTATGGGCGAAGTTACCGAGATGTTCGATGTCGAGCCATCTCTGATTCGCTATTGGTGCTCACAATTTAGCTGCTTGAAGCCAAAGCGCAACGCTAAGGGTAACCGTATGTTTACCCCGCAAGATATCGACCGTCTGAAGCGTATCCACCACCTCTTGAAGGAGAAGAAGATGACCATCGAGGG
>JAFYQY010000205.1 GCA_017559685.1 Alistipes sp. | reverse complement strand
GACCGTTCGGCTAAGATTCGTACCTACAACTATCCGCAGGGACGTATCACCGACCACCGCATCAACTATACGATCTACAACCTCTCGGCATTTATGGATGGCGATATTCAGGATTGCATCGACCACCTCATCGTAGCCGAGAATGCAGAGCGTTTGAAGGAGCAGGAGCTCGGATAACGGAAAGCGGAAAGCGGAAAACGGAAAACTAAAAATTGAGAAAATTTTTAATTTTACATTTTGCATTCTGCATTTTGCATTTTGCGTCTGTACAGGCGCAAAACCGCACTACGCCTCTCTACATCGTAAATGGTGTAGAGATGGAGAGTGTGAAGCATATTCCCGAGAAGAATATCGAACATATCGACCACCTTGCAGCCAACGAGGAGAGCGTAGCCAAGTATGGCAAAAGAGCGAATAACGGCGTTATCGTCGTCACGCTCCGATACGACAAGGAGGCTAAGTTTACGGGCGAAAAACCGCTTGCCGACTATGTCGGTGAGCGTGTTAAGTGGCCCGAGAACTACGGAGTGGCTCGATTTGTGGCACGATATACAATCGAGACGGATGGCTCATTCCGCCTGGGGACCATCTTGCAATCGACCGACCACCAATTTCGCAAGCGAGTGCTGAAGGTATTGCAGTCGCTACCGAAGTGGGAGCCAGCAACCAAGCAAGGCAAGGCGGTCGAGAGCGAGTATGTATTGGCCGTACAGCTCCCGAAGGGTAAGCAGATGCCGAAGGAGCCGTATATCGTAATACGATAAAATTCCACAAATTAAGAGTTAAAACCTCTAAAAAACTATGAAGAATATTCTTAAAATTTCGATTTTAGTTCTTGCTGTAGCCCTTTTCGGCATCGAGTCGGCTGAGGCACAGAAGAACCTCAAATATGTTGATGCAAAGACGTTGAATATCATCAACAAAATTGACAAGGATTGCGCACCATTCTCTCGTATCAACCCCGAGAAGTATGAGGCTCGCAAGAGTTTGGGCAAGACAAGCACCGGCTTGGCTATCTTATTCCGCACAAACAGCCGTAATATCAAGGCTAAGTGGACTACGCTCAAAAATCAGACAGGCAACAATGCAACCCCAATTATGCACAGCGGTCTCGACCTCTATATTCGTGAGAACGGCAAGTGGATTTATGCGGGTGTTGGTCGCCCTTCGTTCAACAGCTACGAGCACGAAAGTACCGTAGTAAAGCGTATGGACGAGAGTATGAAGGAGTGTATGCTCTACCTCCCTATGCACAATGGCGTTACATCGCTCGAGTTGGGCATCGACGAGAATGCTACAATTGAGCCAATGGAGTCGCCTTTCAAGTACAAAATTGCGTTTATCGGCTCGAGCCTTACTCACGGTTCGTCGGCTTCACGCCCTGGAGCAACCTATGTTGCACGCTTGGGACGAGAGCTCAACGCCGAGGTGCCAAACATCGGTTTGAGTGGTCAGTGCAAGCTCGACACCTACTTCGCAAATATCGTAAGCGGCAATGAGGCTGATGCGTTTATCTTCGATACATTCTCGAACTCGACCGACAAAATCATCGAGGAGCGTCTCTACAACTTCGTAAAGCAGATTACAACAGCGCACCCCGACAAACCGATGATCTTCTTGCAGACCGTAAAGCGAGATATCGGCTACTTCGACCTCGGTGCTCGCAAGCGCAACGACGACCAGCGTGAGGCTGCTGAGAGACTTATGAAGGATATTTGCAAGGAGTTCAAAAATGTATACTTCTTAAATCCAGGTCTTATTCTTCCCGAGAACCACGAGGGTAGCGTTGATGGCACCCACCTCAACGACTTGGGCGTTCAGTGCACTATCGAGTACTTGGTACCGAAGCTCAAGAAGATTTTGAAGAAGTACGGCGTTAAGTAAACCCCTATGGGCGATATTCAGCACATAACCCTAGCACAACTACAGGGTAGAATCACTACCGCTTTGGCGGAGGCTCTGCCTCTGCCCGTATGGGTATGTGCGGAGGTGGCAGATATAAAGATTAACGCTTCGGGGCACTGCTACATCGAACTTATCGAGAAGAACGAAAAGACGGGTGCTACCGAGGCACAGGCGAGGGCTACGATTTGGCGTTCGCAGGTGATGAGCACGGTTGGTCGCTTCGAACAGGAGAGCGGACAACGCCTGACGAAGGGTATGAAGATACTCTTCAAGGCGACCGTTTCGCACCACGCCGTCTACGGTATGTCGTTGCAGATTCAGCAGATTGATGCACTACACACCTTGGGCGATATGGAGCGTCGTCGCCAGATGACAATCGAGCAGTTGCAAAAGGAGGGTGTATGGGATATGAATCGCTCGCAGGAGATGCCTCTTGTGGTGCAACGTGTGGCGATTATCTCGAGTGCTACGGCGGCAGGCTATCAGGACTTTATGATGGAGCTTTCACGTAGCAACTACGCACTCCACACCGAGCTTTTCGAGGCTATAATGCAGGGTGAGCGAAGTGACGAGAGCGTCGTGGCGGCACTCTACGCCATAGCCGAGCGCAGCGACGAGTTCGACGCAGTGGCAATTATTCGTGGTGGTGGCTCGACGAGCGACTTGGAGTGTTTCAACTCCTACAACATCGCCTTCGCCGTAACGCAGATGTCATTGCCCGTGCTGACAGGTATCGGCCACGACAAGGATACAAGCGTTACCGATATGGTGGCACACACTATGCTCAAGACACCTACGGCAGTGGCTCAGTGGATAGACCAGCGAGCAACCGACTTCGATGGGGCATTGGAGTATTGCGCTATTTCGTTGCGAGATATCTGCCGTCAGACCACCCACGCCGCAACACTCCGCCTGGAGCAGATGGCGACCGACGTGCGCCACTTGGTGGAGCGCACCCTACAAAGCGAGAGCCAAAAGCTCGACGGCTTGCAGAGTTTGGTCGAGAACTTCGCACCCGAGCGCATCTTCCGTCTCGGCTACGCCATAGCCCGCAAGGAGGGTAAGGCATTGGCTAGTGTCGAGGGCGTAGAGGTTGGCGATACGATTGATATTTCGCTGGCAGACGGAAGTCTCAATGCTAAAATCATTGAGAAACGGAAAACGGAAAACGGAAAGCGGAAAACATTGCGCCAATAAAAAATGGCATTTAATGACATACGGGCTTCCAGCCCTGAATGACATTTAATGGCAGACGCAGTCTAACGACTGCTGAATAACAGGCGCTTTGCCATTCAGCGAGAGAATCGAGCGAATGCCATTTTACTTCGCTAAAAAACAAAGAACTAAAGGCTTAACAGATATGACTTACAAGGAGGCAATAACCGAGATCGAGACTATTTTGCGTTCGTTGCGCGAGGAGCAGAATAGCGTCGATACTTTGGCTGAGCGTGTAGCACGAGCTACAGAACTGATTGCACACTGCCGTGCAAAGTTGCGCAAGGCAGAGGGCGATGTAGCAAAGGTTTTGGAGGAGTAGAGATGGGAGTCATCGGTAAGGCAATAAAGTGGACACTAAACCACATTCCACGCCCGCTATTGCAGAAGGTGGCGGGATGGGGTGTGCCTATGCTTGGAGTGTTCTACGCAGGCCGTAAGCGCAAGTGCCCGATTTGCGGTAAGCGAGTGCGAGAGTTTCTGCCGTATGGCTACGGCACAACTCGCAAGGATGCGCTCTGCCCACGCTGTCTTGCCCTGGAAAGACACCGTCTACTGTGGCTCTATTTGGAGCGTGAGACACGACTCCTCAACGGCCACCCTACCCTACTCCACATTGCGCCCGAGGTGGCTCTCAAGCGCAAATTCGAGGAGCACTACGGCAAGGTTTACGGCTATCGCTACATCACGGCCGATCTGGAGAGCCCGCTTGCGAAGATGCACTTCGATGTGCAGGATATTCCGCTCGATGACGAGAGCATAGACGTGGTTATCTGCAACCACATTCTCGAGCACGTCGAGGACGATAGAAAGGCATTGCGAGAGTTGCACCGCATACTCACACCGAATGGCTGGGGCGTGGTGCTTGTGCCGCAAGACTACGAGCGAGAGGAGACCTTCGAGGATGACTCGATAACCTCGCCCGAGGAGCGTGCTCGCATCTTCGGTCAGTACGACCACCGCCGCATCTACGGTCGTGACTACGCCCGTCGTGTTGCCGAGTGTGGCTTCGAGGTGGAGGATATAGAGTACGAAAAATCGCTCAGCGAGGAGGAGCGCAAGCAATATGCTACCGCCGGCGAGCGTTTGTATATTATCTACAAGATATAGACGAGAGAATTAAAATATTTACCCAAAAGTGATAGGCTTATGGAGAGGTATAGCAAATTACGAGAGACTGTTGCGAAGCAGTTTTCGGTAACTACCCAGGAGTTGGTGGATAAGGCACTTCTGTTCGCTATGGAGCGAATGGAGGGCTTGACACGTTACGACGGTACGCCTATGCTCGACCACGCAGCCGAGGTGGCGCATATTGTGGCTACCGAGGTAGGACTTGGTCGCAACTCGACCGTGGCGTCGATTCTCCACGATGTGGTGCGTATCGAGGCGCAAAAAGAGAACGACGGAGAGCTCGAGGAGCTCCTCAACACCATACGCAAGGAGTTTGGCGAGGAGGTTATCGGCATCGTAATGGGTTTGACAAGTATATCCGAGTTGAAACTTAACACCCACTCCGACCAGGCGTCGAACTTCCGTGATATGATTGTATCGTACTCGGAGGATCCTCGTGTGATTTTGATAAAACTCGCCGACCGTCTCGAGGTGATGCGTTCGATTGCGATGTTCCCCGAGGAGAAGCGCAAGAAGAAGTCGTGGGAGAGCCTCAACCTATATGCGCAGATTGCTCACAAGCTCGGTCTCTATAACATAAAGAGCGAGTTGGAGGACTTGTCGCTCTCGCAGCTCGAGCCTGCCGACCACAAGCACATCACCGACAAGTTGCGTGAGGGCGAGAAGGAGCGTATGGACTTTATTGAGCGTTTCGTCGAGCCTATACGCAAGGGCTTGGACGCTGCGGGCATAAAGTACCACATCAAGAGCCGCACGAAGTCGGTCTACTCCATCTGGAACAAGATGCGTAAGCAGAAGGTGCCTTTCGAGGGTGTCTACGACATCTTCGCCATCCGCATCATCATCGACTGTCCACAGCCGATGGAGAAGGCGCAGTGCTGGATGGCCTACTCTATCGTGAGCGACTTCTACACCCCAAACACCGACCGTATGCGTGATTGGATATCGATTCCAAAGTCGAACGGATATGAGTCGTTGCACACCACCGTGGCTGCGGGCGACGGCAAGTGGGTGGAGATTCAGATTCGCACCGAGCGAATGGATAACATCGCTGAGCTGGGTATCGCAGCACACTGGCGCTACAAGGGTGTAAATCAGGGCGCACAGACGAGTGAGCAGTGGTTGCAGCGTCTGCGTGAATTGATGAGCGAGACCAAAGAGGATATCGCCGAGCGTTTCGACGCAAAGCCCGCCTCGGGCGAGATTTTCGTCTACACACCGAATGGCGACATCCGCAAGTTGCCTGAGGGCGCTACGGTATTGGACTTCGCCTTCGACATCCACTCAAACTTGGGTTGCACCTGCTCGGGCGGTAAGGTGAACGGTCGTGCTGTGCCTATCCGTGAGACGTTGCAAAATGGCGACATCGTCGAGATTTTGACGCAAAAGAACCAGCAGCCGAAGTCCGATTGGCTGAACTTCGTGGTAACGAGCCGTGCCAAGAGCAAAATCAAGGCGGTAATTCGTGAGGAGCAGGCCAAGAGCGCCAACCTCGGTCGTGAGGAGTTGGAGCGCAAACTCAAGAATTGGAAGATGGCCAAGAGTATCGACGAGGTGGTGGCCTACCTCTGCAAATACTACAAGCAACGCACAGGAACAGCTCTCTACGAGCTTATTGCCGAGGAGAAGATCGACTTGGGAGTAGTCAAGGATATACTCTCGAAGTGGCTCTCGGGCGAGGCTGACGAGGAGCGCCGTGCTGCCGAGGCCGAAGCGGAGGCTCGCCGCCGCACCACCACAGCGCAAGCCCAGGCTAAGCAGTCGAGCGATGCACTGATTATCGACGAGAGCATCAACAATATCGTCTACAAGTTGGCCAAGTGTTGCAACCCGATTAAGGGCGACGACATCTTCGGCTTTGTAACCATAAGCACGGGTATCACTATCCACCGCACCGACTGCCCTAATGCCAAGCGTATGCGTGAGCAGTATCCGTACCGCATAATGGAGGCGAAGTGGCGTGAGAGTGCGCAGGGAGCATTCCGAGTGACGATTGCGATTCACGCCAACGACTCGGCGGGACTTGTAAACCAGATTACCGAGGTTGTGAGCCGAGATATGAAGTTGAACATCCGCTCCATCAATCTCAACTCACGAGGCGACGGCACGGGCGTAGGAACAATCAGTGTCGAGGTACCTTCGGTGAATGTTGTCGATACGCTAATCTACGCAATAATGCGCATCAAGGGTATACAACGAGCATACCGAGTGAAGAACTAAAACAAGAGAGGCAACCCTGCAACGGTTGCCTCTCTCTTTGGGTATATATCTATATTATAGTGTATACTGCAAAATCCAATCTAAGCGGTCTGTTGTGAAAGCCTCACGGCAGAGATCCTCACGAGAGCCCGACTTTATAATCTCCTCACGGAGAGTGCCACCCGCATCGTGTACAAGGTCGGCGAAGGTCTCAAGCGCCATAGATACTGCATAGATATCACTCTCTCCCTTAACCAACAAGACAGGAGTGTGAGCAATCTTCGATGGCGAAATCGATGCGTCAGGGTCGGCTGCCACAATCATCGCACCGGCAAACATATCTGGATAGTCGTTCAGCATTCGCCATACGCCACCGCCACCCGCAGGTTTATAGGCATCGGAGTAGCCCAAGATGTAGATGCGTGATGCGTCGATATTAGGCTGTCTCCTGAGGTAGTCGTCGAGCATCGCTTTGAGGTGCTCCGACATTGTCATACGCTTCAACTCGTTAGGATTCTCATCCCACTCGTAGCCTGTAGGGCATTGAGGAGCCAACATCACCGCATTTATATTAGAGGTGTTGAGGTGGTGCCAAATCTTTATCATCGCATCCTGATGCAACTGCGTCTCGTTGTCCGAGCCGTTGGCATACTGTCCGTGCAAAACCACTACAAGCGCCGCCTCGCCCGCCTGCG
The DNA here is from genome assembly GCA_017559685.1 of Alistipes sp. The sequence goes on along the minus strand of JAFYQY010000205.1, from coordinate 2,851 downwards.
ATGTATTGAAATGACTCTCCTGATAGTTGAGTGTGCGACCCTCGTAAGCGAAAGTGCCCGCCTTGAAGTGCTGGTCAATCGATGTAGGGATGGTTGGAGTATCGTTCTCCTTAGTGCACTGAAGCGACAAGGTCGCAACAGCTACTATTACCGCCAAAAGTCTAAATCCGTGTCTCATATAAGTAAAAGTTTTAAGTTGTTCTTCTACCTATAAGACAACAAAGTGATGAAAAGGTTAAATTTTATAGAATTATTTTTTCAAAAAAATTTATAGTCCTACCTTGATACTGCGTGAGCCGATATTCAACATCGCCACCAACTCCGACATCGAGGCGTTGTAACTCATAGCGATATATGGCGGATTGGCGAAGTTTGGCCTGCAATCTTTGACATAGGGGTGGAGCGACTCGGGTATTACGCTCGACATATCCATCAGCAGGTGGGCGTGACGAATCGAGAGCGATACCTCGTGGATATTCGGGAAGAGCAACGGTGCGTGGTTTGTGTTCGAGGATATATGTACATTTATAAATAGGGTGCAACCATCGGCTGTACCCGTACTCTGCAGACGGTGCGAGGCGCTACGCAACATCTCGTAGTTTGCATCCGACGCCTCGCCATCGGTGATGTTGAACACCAACGGCGGAAAACTCTCGTTGTTCTCCTCCTTCGCACACCACTCGGCAACAAGGTCGGTGACCGAGCATATCATCTTGTACATAGGTGTCGCTCCGTGCGCCGCAGGTTCAACCCACAGTGACACCTTCTCCTGGAATGTGTAGATGCCGTTATTGAGCGTCTTGTAGCCGAGAGCATAGGTCGTAGTCGGCATATCACGTCCCGCTAAGATGGTTATCGGGTGGAACATTATCTCGTCGCCCAACAGCGAGTAGATACTCTCGCCCGAGTAGCCGAGAAGCGCAATATCGTAGTAGTGGCGGTAGCCGTTATCACGATGCGAGCGCAAGATCAACTCGTCAATCAGACGCCCCACAACCATCGATACCACCTCGGCCTTCGACAAATCCCAACCATTCAACATCATACGACCACTCATCGAGCACGATTGGTCGATGGCTATAACTATGGCGGCACGGTGACAGCGTGTAATCTCTTGCGTATACATTCTCTTAAACTTTTTCGATACGTCCATCACGATATATTACAAACTCGCCATCCTCCCTCTCGATGCGGGTTACACCATTGCGGAAGGGCTTGATACCAACACCTCGACCGCAAGTTATCACCACCTCGCCACGCTCGTTGATAAAGTGCCAAACATCGCCCACTCGCACCAAGGCCAACCCCTCACGGAAGTCGAAAGCGAGGTCGTAGAGTGGCGGTATCACGAAGCGACCATCGAGGGCAAAACCCCAATAGCCATTGTAGTACTCGAGTGTTAAATCTTCGGGCGAAGCAACGGTCGCAGGTGCTTTATCCAACAAATTTTTGAGTTGCGGTAGCGACGGCGTAGGCGAATGGAGCAACTTCGCAATGCGGTAGTGGCGGATGTCGCCCTGCTCGGCAAAGAGCGTCTCGATGCGCTCCAAAACCTCGTCTTCGCCCTTCACAGCAAGGTGAGGCGAGATTAGGAGGTTGTCGCTTTGGGGTACATTGCGTCCGATTGAACTATCCAGCGCCATTGCCGCCAACACTGTGACAATGAGAGCTATGGGGTAGTCGTCTATATCTCGTCCGAAGTTCGATTTATCACGCAAGGGGTGCTGATATTGGCTTGTGCCAATCTCCACGCAGTCGTCGGCCGAGAAGCCTTCACGATACATCGCATCGAAGTCTATGAGGTGGAGGCCGTCGCTCGAGAGAATAATATTTTCGGGCTTCACATCGCCGTGCGCCCACTCCTCGTTGAGCAACGAGAGGGCAAACTCCTCGAACATCTGCGACAAGGCCTGCATCTTCGCAGGTTTGTTGTAGCACTCCTCGATTTTACTCTGCAAAGACTCACCCTCGTACCAATCGCATAAAACCACATCGGCCAGGTTGTATATTGTATCGCTCGAGTTCACGAGCAACTCCTTCGGGTAGTAGCGGTCGCCATATATGGCTCGCAGGTTGGGATGTGGGCGCATATATACCCTCATCGCCATCTTGCGTCCCTCGTACATTACTTGAAAAACAATGGCAGAATTGCCCACCGAACAGGCAAGCTTGTCGTCGTCGCCCTCCTTGAAGATTGGATAGATACGCCGAGATCCAAAACTCCTCGACATTATATCGAAATACTTAACTGACAGGATACATTGGGCGGCCGCCAACATCATATCACAACTCGGAATTTATTATTATACAATCTGTTCCAGATGGTTACATACAAATTTATCGGTTTCCCATAATACAACCAAATATATTATGAAAAATTTGACAACGAACAATGAAAAAAGTGAGTTTTTGGAGATTTTTATAGGGATAATCGGGGTTTTAGGAGTAATGGATTGATCTCAACCCGCCCCTACCTTGCCCCACAACAACCTTACAATAAGTAGTGAGTGGGTCGAACGGTCGCAGCAGGTTTGAGCAGACCGAGAAGGTGAGGAGTTTGGGAGATAGACATTAAAACCAAAGGTTTTAGAGAATAAATTAAATAGCAGCAGCCAAATTTATTTGAGATGATGATATTTGATTTATTATCGTCGTTGCATAGCAACAATGACTATCTCACATACGCAACAACTTGCAGACAAGTCTGCCACACCGCCACCGACTGACCGACCTCGGCCCCGAGGTCAAACGGTTGCACAAGCTATAAGATACAAAAAAAAGAGAAGTCCTTTCGAACTTCTCTAGTACCCGGAGCCGGGGTCGAACCGGCACAGGGGTGAACCTACTGGTG
>JAFYQY010000204.1 GCA_017559685.1 Alistipes sp. | reverse complement strand
CACCACCCACCTGAGCAGCACCGTCGAACTCCTGCTGGCACGATACCATACCGAGTACCAATGCCGCCAAAGCTAAAAATCTCGCTTTCATAATGTAAAAAATTAATAAGTTAATAATGTAGTTATTTTTGTTTGTTATATGTCGTAATTGGCGAATGAGGGGAGAGGGGCTAAATCCCCCCCCCCTCAGCAAGTTACGCCTCTTATTTCGTGTTGTTAATGCCTAAAATGCTCTTGTTCAGAGCCTTTTGTCAATGCAAATATAGATATTTTTCCTCTCGTTGTGCTACTTTTTATATAAAAACTATGCTCTCTATTGCCTAAATTTTGTTCAAAATCGGGTATTTGTGGAAAATGGGTCTTTTTGTCGACTCTTTTTGTCACCCTCTGTCGACTCGTCAAAAAGATAAAAATGGTTGTTTGACCAAGCCAAACAACCACATTTAAAACCCTTTCGTGCCCCTCGTTTAGAACACAATCTTTATGCCGATTTGCATATGCCAGCGTGAGGCGATGTCGTCGAGGGTATATGCCGCCCCGTTGAATTTGTATACCGGTTTGTATACACCATCGGCCTCGCGAAGCTCCGTAACTGTAACGGGCGACAAGGTCCAATTTGAGGTGCGGTATACCAAGCCCCACGAGCGTGAGAGGAGGTTCGACAAGTTGAGCACATCGAGCGACAGCTCCACACGACGGCTATCGTGCTTAGAGAAGTAGAACGACTGTGCAAAATGCAGGTCGAGACGATGCACAAATGGCAACGAGTGTGAGTTACGCTCGGCAAACTTGCCACGGTGTGAGCTGAGGTATTTGTCAGCCTCGATATAATCGTTATAGGCTGCCTGTGATGTCTCGTCGGCCCATAGCATAGTGCTCATCTCCTCCTCGCGAGGGATGTAGATAAGCGAGTTGCCGCGATAGCTGTCACCATTGACATCGACCTTGCCCTTGGCGTATGTCAGCGAGTAGTGCTCGCCAGAGTAGCCATTGTAGAGCAACATCACGTTAGTGCCAAAGAGTCCATAACGACGTGAGTATGAGAGTGATGCAACAACCTTATGCGGGAACTCATACAGCGAATTTGTGAGCTCTGGTGAGTTGCTGTTGACGGCGTAGTTGCGACCCCAGTTCGACGAAGCCTGTGCCGAGATGCCGTCGTTCACGCTCTTAGACTGCGAGTAGGTGTAGGATGCTGTAGCCTCAAAGCCGTAATATGTGTATTCGGCACGACCTGTCACCGACCACGAGTAGCCCTTCTGCGTGTTGCTCAAGCGGTAGACAGCAGAGTAGTCTGACGTCTTTGAGTCGTAGTATGTTGCTGACATATCGTTACCCTCGCCGCCAACCACAAGACGTTTGCCATTATCCTCTGCTACGAGGTTCTCAACGAAGATGTTGTTGATGCCCTTGGTGTAGTCGGCATCGATTCCCAGGCGTAGTCGGCTAAAGAGAGTGTATGAGCCACCTACCGATACTCGGAATACCTGAGGATAGCGGAAGTTGCTTGTAACCAGGTCGATAGATGGGTTGCTCTTGATGCCCACGCTCTCGGGGTTGAGACTGAAGTCGGGAGTCTCTGCCGGATTGTTTACTGTCACACCCACCGAGCGGAGGCCTGTGTTCTGGTAGCAGTTTGAGAGCCATACGAATGGTATGCGACCAGTATATATGCCAGCATTTGCATATAGGCGGAAAATACCCATACGGCTTGGATCCCAAACGAATCCCACACGTGGCGATAGGAGGATCTGTGCACGAGGAATCTCGCCCGTCATTGTGCCGTGCTTAGCAAAGTAGCCGCTGTTGAAACTATCGTTAGCCACTGGCGTGTCGAACATAACAGGGATGTCGATGCGGAGTCCATAGGTTATGTCAAGACCAGAAATGCCGTCGATGTAGAACTTATCCTGGGCGTAGAGGGCAAACTGACCTGTGGTCATCGGAGGATTCTTCTTGCCCGAGGCGAAGTAACCATAGGTATACTGCGTAGCATTGTCGGCAATGAAGTCCTCGAGCGAGGCGTATGTGTATGTGCCTCGTGCATTTGCAAGATAAAGGTTGTCAGCACGATAGACCTCATTTGCAGTACCTACTGTTATGCTGTGGTTGCCACGAATAAACGATAGGTCGTCGCCAAAGATGAAGACATCCTGCTTGAGCATATTGCAGCCTGAGTATGGGTTGGTGCCAATCGTTGCCGAGCCATTCTGACGCTCGCCAAGGCCGTTGATGATCACCGCTGGCAGACTCTCAGGCGTGAGTCGACCATCCTCGAGGCGTGTGTAACCCACACGGAGGCTGTTCGAACCCCACTCCTTAGAGGTGTTGAGCTCCGCCACGAAGGAGTGTGTGCGGTTGATGTTGGTATACTCCGAGCCAGTGAAGTAGAATGACTGTGCGGTGTTCGAGCCGGCATCAGCATCGGCGTGGAGCATATTGTATCGAAGCGAGAGGTGGTTGTCAGTGTTGATGTTCCAGTCGAGACGTGCCACAGCTGAGCCAGTAATCTCCGAAATGTTGTGCTCATCATAGCCACCACCGTCGTAGCCTGTGAGCTGGTAGTATCGCTCAGATATTCGACGTGCCTCATCAATAGTTAGTGCCGAAGTGCCACTGCCAGGGTAGTTGCTCGAAGGTGTAAGACCACGATTGAACTCGCCTGCGAGGAAGAAGTGGAGCTTGCCCTTAACGATTGGGCCGCTGAGCGTCACACCATAGATGCTTGTCATCTGCTCTGTGAGCTTGGTGCGATTTGCTATGTCTGCACCTGGCGTTGTACCCCAGAAGTGCTCGTTATTATAATATGTATATGCCGAGCCTCGGAACTTGTTGTCGCCCGAGCGTGTCACGGCATTGATGCCACCTCCCGTGAAGCCGCTCTCACGAACATCTACGCTCGATGTTGTGATAGTCACCGCCTGGAGGGCATCCATCGGAATAGGGTTGGCACGTGTCAGCGAGCCGGTCATACCCGTAGTACCAAGACCGTAGATATCTGCCGAGGGCGAGCCATCAATGGAGAAGGCGTTGTAGCGGTTGCTCTGACCAGCAAGCACAATACCTCCCGATGCAGGGCTTACGGCCGATGATAGAATGTTCGTAAGGTCATAAATAGAGCGGTCGATAGTTGGGATTGTCTCCATTCTGTTACGGCCGTAATATTTACGGTCGTAGTTTCTTGCACTCTGCTCTTTGGGTACGGCCTGGACGTTGATTAAGACCTCTTCTATGTCGGTGTAGCACTCCTGGAGCGATGCATCGAAACGCTCGCTAACGCCGAGTTGGAGGGTTATGTCTGCATAGACAACATCCTCGTGGCCAAGAAAACTTACTGTGATTGTGTAGGGACCTCCTACGCGCATTCCGTTGATTGCGTAGTGGCCCTCGCTGTTAGCAGAGGTGCCATAGATTGTGCCTGAAGGCTCGTGAAGTGCAACAATGGCTGCACCTGGCAAAGGGTTGTCGTTAGAGGTTACTACGCCCTGAATCGAAGAGGTAGTCACCTGAGCGGTCGACACTGCCACGACAAGGAGCAGTGCGATCGTTGCAAGCAATCGCTTCATAGTTAAAGATTTAGGGACACTATTTATGTGTCAGGTTAGAAATTAGGTTGTAGCCCATTTTCGGGTTTGCGAGTGCAAATATATGTAAAAAAATGTAATGTTGTATCGCTAATATTAAATTTTTTTCGTCATTATGTATTTATGCTTATTCCTCGAAAATAAAAACCAAATAACTCATATATTAAACTATCTAATACAAGTGTAAATATGCCTGAGAATAGTGTAAATATTGTCAAATATGGCAATAGCTGCTAGAGTCTCAGAAAGCGTAAAAATCTGCATATTTCATAATTATTCAACAAACTCCCTTCTTGTCGGCTTTATTATATAAATTGCCAATTTTGTCTGGTCATATTGGTGCTTTTAAGGGCTTAAATTGGCTCTTGTGGAGGGGGTAAAACAGCGAAATTGATAATTTGTTGAAAAAAAAAGTTGATGAATCTTTGTCAATCAAAAATATTGGGTTATCTTTGTGCAATAACTCTGTGGGTGAATTGTGCCTTTTCGACAGGGTTAGCAAGGGTTCTGTGCTTGGTGCGTTGCTCGGTTACGAAGTGGTAATTGGGTTGTGTATTGGGCTAAGGCTCTGATAACGAGGAAAACTTTAATAACTTTTTATAAACTTTATTTACTTAAAACTAATGCTTATGGTTAGAAAAGTTGTACTATCAATGGTTGCAACTCTGCTCTTGGGCTGCTTCGGCGCATTTGCTCAAGGTCAGCGTGTTACCGGTACAGTGACCGATGAGACTGGTGCACCAGTCATCGGAGCAGCGGTTGTAGTCGAGGGAACATCTCGAGGTACTACCACTGGCGTTACCGGTTCTTATGAGATCGCAGCTGCGGCTGATGCTAACTTGGTATTCACTTACCTTGGTTACAAGTCGCAAACTGTGGCTGTTGGCGGTCGTTCTGTTATCGACGTAACTCTCGCCACAGATTCTGAGCAGATCGAGGAGGTCGTAGTTCAGGCGTTCGGTGTTGCCAAAAAGGAGGCATTTACCGGTTCGGCTGCAACTATCAAGTCTGATGATTTGCAGAAGACCCAGTCGTCTTCAGTTGCTAATGCCCTTTCAGGTAAGGTAGCTGGTCTTCAGACAACTCAGGGTTCTGGTTCACTTGGTTCTGAGCCTACTATCCGTATCCGCGGTATCGGCTCTATCAACGCTGGTAACGACCCATTGTGGGTAGTTGACGGTGTGCCTTACGAGGGTGACCTTAACAACCTTAATATGGCTGATATCGAGACAATGACTGTCTTGAAGGATGCTGCATCTAACGCCCTCTACGGTGCTCGTGGTGCTAACGGTGTTATTATGGTTACTACTAAGCGTGCTAAGGCAGGTGACGCTCGCGTGAACTTCGATGCTAAGTGGGGTGTCAATATGGCTGCTCGTAAGTTGTATGACTACACTCGCGATCCAGGTCAGTACTATGAGATGCACTACCAGGCAATGAAGAACTTCTACTTGGAGTCAAATGGTGGTGATGTAGCTGCTGCTCACAACTTGGCTGCTGCTAACGTTGCTTCTAACGAGTCAGGTGGTCTTGGTTACAATGTTTATACTGTTCCTGCTGGTCAGACTCTTATCGGTACAAACGGTAAGTTGAACCCTAACGCTACTCTCGGCCGTAAGTTCACTTACAAGGGTCAGGAGTATACAGTTCAGCCAGACGATTGGTATGATGAGTTGTACGATCCTTCATTCCGTCAGGAGTATAACGTATCTATCGCTGCTGCTTCTGAGAAGTCTAACTTCTTCGCTTCATTCGGTTACTTGAACAACAAGGGTATTACTGATGGTTCTGATATGTACCGTTGGACTGCTCGTTTGCGTGCTGACTACCAGGCTAAGAAGTGGTTGAAGATTGGTGGTAATATGAGCTACACAAACTTCAACTGGAACGGTGCTTCTTCAAACTCTGAGGGTTCTGGCGATACTGCCGACGTATTCACTGCTGTTGCTGATACTGCTCCTATCTATCCAGTCTTCATCCGTGATGGCGAGGGTAACATTATGAAGGATAAGTATGGTTGGAATATGTACGACTCTGGTGATGGTTCAGTTTGGGGTCTTAACCGCTTCTCTGGTTCACAGTCTAACCCATTGCAGAACATCTGGTTGGATGAGTCTAACTCTGAGGGTAACGCATTCTCTGTTAACGGTTTCGCTGATTTCTTCCTCTATGAGGGTCTTAAGCTTACTGTAAACGGTTCTGTTACTATCGATGAGACTCGTTCTACATCAATGCGTAACCCATACTACGGTCAGTTCGTTGCTAACAAGGGTGTGCTTTCTAAGTCACACGGTCGTTCTTACAACCACAACTTGCAGCAGTTCTTGACTTACGATAAGTCATTCGGTGCAAACGAGGAGCACACATTGCAGCTCTTGCTCGGTCACGAGACTTATAACCTCCGCTCTTACTCTGTAGGTGCTTCTAAGTCAAACATCTTCTCTACAGACAACCTCGAGCTCAACGGTGCAGTTGTTGATATGTCATCTGCAAGTTCATCATTCGGTGAGTACGTTAACGAGGGTTACTTCTTCCGTGCTATGTACGAGTACGATGGTCGTATCTTCGCATCAGCATCATACCGTCGCGATGCATCTTCACGCTTCCACCCAGATCACCGTTGGGGTAACTTCTGGTCAGTAGGTGGTGCTTGGATCATCAACCGCGAGTCTTGGTTCAATGCTCCAGTATTCAATATGTTGAAGGTTAAGGCTTCATTCGGTTCACAGGGTAACGATAACATCGGTATGTACCTCTACACTGACCTCTACTCAGTTGGTAACGACGGTAACGGTGGTGTATCTGTAAACTTCGGCCGTAAGGGTAATCCTAACATTACTTGGGAGACTAACTCTAACTTGAACATCGGTGCTGAGTTCGGTTTGTGGAACGATCGTTTGAGCGGTAGCGTTGATTTCTTCTACCGTAAGACTACTGATATGTTGTTCTCAGTTCCTGTAACTCCATCACTCGGTTACACATCTTACTACGACAACATCGGTGATATGGCAAATACTGGTATTGAGATCGTTTTGAACGGTGATATCATCCGTACAAAGAACGTTAACTGGTCAGTAAACGCTAACTTCACATACGTTAAGAATAAGGTATTGTCTTTGCCAGAGTCTCGTAAGGACCGTACTATCGATGGCCACGATGGTTTCATCTCAGGTTCTTCATTCATCGCAGAGGGTCTCTCATTGGGTACTTACCTTATGCCTACTTATGCTGGTGTTGCTGAGGACGGTCAGTCACAGTGGAACTGGTTCAAGTATGATGAAGTTGACGACAATGGTGTGCCAGTTAATGGTGAGTGGACAACAACTACTGACTACTCTAACGTATCAGGTGATCCATACTCTTGGTCACTCTTGAAGGATAAGTGCTCTATGACTCCTATCTTCGGTGGTTTCGGTACTACTTTGTATGCTTACGGTTTCGATCTCTCTATCGCATTCGACTACCAGCTTGGTGGTTGGGGCTATGATGGTGCCTACGCAGGTTATATGTCTTCACCAACCTCTTCAACAGCTGGTAAGAACTATCACCTCGACTTGATCGACGCTTGGACTCCTGAGAATACTAACTCTAATATTCCACGTTTCCAGTTGAACGATCAGTACACTACTTCTACATCTGACCGCTTCATCATCCGCACTGATTATTTGAACATTTCAAACATCAATGCTGGTTATACCTTCCCTGTTAAGTGGTGGAATGGTCACATCCAGAACTTGCGAGTTTACTTGGCTTGCGACAACGTATGGTATTGGTCTAAGCGTCAGGGCTTCGATCCACGCGGTGGCTCTAACAACTACTACGCACCTATCCGTACAATCTCTGGTGGTGTAACCTTGACATTCTAATAAATAATAAGGTATAAGACTATGAAATTGACAAACATATTTAAAACTACAGCTGTAGCGCTCGGTGCCGTTGTTGCACTTAGCGGCTGTATTCGCGAGACTTTCCCTAAGGAGTCTACGATCACTGAGGGCCAGCTCTTGGCTGGTCAGGCTGAGGTAGTAGCCGAGAACCTTCTCAAGGGTATCCCATCAGGTTTGATGTCTTACATCTCTGGTTGGGAGCACACCGACTTCGGTTACCACTCAGTTGGTATCTACAACGACTACGCTTGTGGTCTTATGGTCTCTAACGGTTGGACTTTAGGTCTTCCAGCAGGTTACTGCCGTTTCTATCCAGCAGCTTATAGCTGGGGTTACGCTTCTAACTCTGCTATGCCATCACACGTTTGGTACAACTACTACCCACAGATTAAGTCTTGCAACGACGTTATCGGTCTTTTGGACGGCAACGAGCAGTTGAAGCACTACGAGGGTATCGCTCGTACTTATCGTGCTATGATGTACATCGACCTCGCTCGTATGTTCGAGTGTCTCTACGCTGAGAACGAGAACAACCCAAATTACGAGTCTGATCAGATTCGAGTTGCAGGTCTTACTGTACCTATCGTTGATGAGAACCTCGATGAGCAGGGTGCTAAGAACAACCCACGTGCTACACGTGAGGAGATGTTTAGCTTCATCTTTGCTGACCTTGCTAAGGCAGAGGAGTGCTTGGCTGAGTACACACCTACTTCAATCACTAACCCTGACCTTTCAGTAGTTTACGGTCTCTATGCACGTGCTTACCTCTGGTTGGGTGGTTTCGAGGACGGTTTGTCTGGCGAGCTTCCTGAGGGTAACGACGCTTATACTAAGGCTGCTGAGTACGCTCGTTTGGCTATCAACGCTCACGGTGGTGCTATTATGTCTGAGGCTGAGTGGACAAGCGTATCTAACGGTTTCAACGTAGCTGCTTCTTCTTGGATGTGGGGCTTGCAGCACTCTGTTGATACTGTAATCAACAACTTGTTCCAGTTCACAGCTCATATGGCTCTCGAGGCTGATTATGGTTATGCTCCATTGTCAATGCCTGGTGTATCTTCTACAGACTACGATCGTCTTGCAAGCACTGACTTCCGCAAGAAGCTTATGAAGGGTCCTAACACTTCATACGCTGAGATGAAGCCTTATACTTCAATGTCTGAGGATGAGTGGGACGGTTTGGCTAACTATGTATTCTTCAAGTATCGTCCTGCTGCAGGTAACCGTACTGAGTACAAGGCTGCTGGTGCTGTTACACTTCCTTTGATGCGTTGCGAGGAGATGTACTTCATCGAGATGGAGGCAGTTACTCACACTCAGGGTAACGATGCTGGTTGGGCACTTCTTAATCAGTTTATGGCTAACCGTGATGAGAACTATGTATGTCCTACTAACGATATTGTTGACGAGATCATCTTCCAGAAGGGTATCGAGTTCTGGGGTGAGGGTGTCAAGATGTACGATATGAAGCGTTTGGACAAGGGCTTCAAGTCTGCTTACAAGGGCACTAACTACCCAGCTGATGCACGTTTCGTTCTCAATGGCCGTGCTCCTTGGTGGTCATACTGTATTCCAAAGGATGAGACAGATATGAACAAGGCTGTAGCTGCTCAGGGTGCTAATCCTAACCCTTCTCAGGCATTTACACCTATCACTGGCGATATTGAGTAATAAATTTTAACACGATTTGACAATGAAAAGATTTAAGTTTATATATCTGCTTGCAGCTGTCGTAGGTGCGTTGTCGTTCGCATCTTGTCAGCACCCATACGCAGATTGGGCACCCGGTAAGCAGGATGCTAATGTGGGTGTGTACTTCCCAGAGACTCAGAATCTTGTTGTTACAGCCGAGGATGTTGAGGTTAACATTCCTGTAAAGCGTAACAACACTACCGCGGAGGCTACTATCTCTGTGCGTTCTGAGGATATCAGCTCTTGCGGTTTCTTCACAATTCCAACAAGCGTTAAGTTTGCTGCAGGTTCTGCTGATGCAAACCTCACCATCACTTTCGATGGTACTCAGCTTGTTCCTGGTGTTGACTATTCACTCCTTATTAAGCTCAGCGGTGACGATGCTTCACAGTATGGTGTTGCTGAGCACATCTTCAAGATTGGTATCGCTGAGCCTTGGATCTCTCTTGGTCAGGGTTATTACCGTGATGATATCTTCACTAACCCTTATCAGATCAATCCTGGTTCACTCGTTCCAGTAGAGGTTTTCCAGCACGAGTTGGAGCCTAACCGCTACCGTGTTAATCCTTTTGCTGCTAACGCAATTCCTTACATCCTTGGTGGTGTACCTGAGGATATCGTTTACACCGAGGAGGCTGGTTACCTTGAGTTTATCGTAGCTGAGGATGGTACTGTTACAATGCCTGCTGATGGCTGTCCTACTGGTTTCAAGATGGATATGGGCAATGGCTTGGAGAATATGTGGGTAGTACCTTATCCAATGGATGGTTCTGCTGCTCCTGGTCATTTCGAGAACGGTGTATTCTGGTTCACTACACCTAGCAATATGGTGTTTATGAGCGATAGCGGTAATGGTTGGTATGCAAACACTAATGGTCTTCTTGCTGTTGCTCTCCCAGGTTATGAGATCACTGATTTCGCTATGGGT
>JAFYQY010000203.1 GCA_017559685.1 Alistipes sp. | reverse complement strand
TGTTAATAAATGGTTTTCACTAACCCACAATAGGTTAATCGGCTGCAAAGGTACGAATAAAATTCGAAATGCAAAATTAAAAATTAAAAATTATTTATTAGGGGCATTAGGGGCGTTAGGGACATTAGGGACGTTAGGGACGTTAGGGACGTTAGGGGCGTTAGGGGTGTTTAGAGAATTTAGGGAGAGTAGAGGTTTTTAAACTCACTAAATTCCCTAATCTCCCTAATTTCACTACTCTCTACTCTCTGTTATTGTCGTTTGTAGATTTCACGATTGATATTTTTTTTGACTTTCCGATAGTTTTACGACTAAAAGGCGGTATATTTGTAGCACAGAAAACGAGAGATTTATGGCTTGGAGAGAGATTATACCGTTACTTTTGATACCCTTTGCGGGCACGATGATTGGCTCATCGACCGTACTTTTCGTCGGCGACAGATCGGCCGAACGCATTCGCAACATCCTGCTCGGCTTTGCCGCAGGAGTGATGGTGGCAGCATCGGTGTGGTCGCTGCTCATCCCTGCGATGAACGCCTCGAGCGATATGGGCAAAATGGCGTGGGTGCCCGCTGTGGTGGGTTTCTTCATTGGCGTGCTCTTTATGCTCCTGCTCGACACCGTTACTCCCCACCTCCACTTCGACAGCGACAAGCCCGAAGGCCCTCAGTCGAAGTTGGGACGCTCGTCGATGCTCGTCTTGGCGGTAACACTCCACAACATCCCCGAGGGTATGGCGGTAGGTGTGGTTGCAGCAGGCGCTCTGACGGGCGAGGTAGGTATGTCGCTTGCCGGCGCATTTGCGCTCGCCATAGGTCTCGCCATTCAGAACGTACCCGAGGGTGCAATCATTTCATTACCACTCCGTTCGGCGGGCAACTCACGCAAGCGAGCATTCGCCTACGGAACCCTTTCGGGCGTTGTCGAGCCCATCTCTGCAATCTTGACAATAGTATTTATCGAGCACCTTATCGGCATCTTCCCATATATGCTCGCCTTTGCTGCGGGAGCGATGATTTACGTTGTGGTCGAGGAGCTTATACCCGAGTCGCACGAGGGCTCACACTCCAACATTCCGACCATAGCTTTCGCCATCGGTTTTGCGTTAATGATAGTGCTCGACGTGGCTTTAGGATAGCATTTTAGGCTATAGGTATAAATACCTAATTTGCGTGGCGGTGGGATATCGTCACGCTTTTTTAGTTATATTTGCCTTGTTATATAGAACAAAACAGCTAAAATTTAGCCCTATGATATTGACGATTTTCAACTATGTATGGCTCGCAGTAATGTTCTGCGTGGTGCCTGCAGGAGTGTTGTGGTTGTGCCGAAAATATACGATTTTCGACAAGATTGGCCCCGTGATGATACTCTACGCTATCGGTCTCCTTCTGGCGAATATTCCGATGCCGGCAGAGATCGCATTGCTCCAAAAAGTCATACCGATGATTACTATTCCGTTGGCTATTCCGATGATGCTCTTCGGTTGCACCTTCAAGACGAGCGAGATTTCGCTCCAAGCTCGAATCATCACTAGCGGTATTCTTTCGGTGGCAGCTGCAGTCATTGGCGGTTATATGCTCTTTGGCGACAGCATCCCGCAGGGTGAGGCCATTGGCGGCTTGTTGGCAGGTAAGTGTACTGGCGGAACGCTCAACGCCGCAGCTATCAAGCAAGGACTTGGCGTTGACGACAGCACCTACATATTATTGACCACCTACGACATCATCATCTGCTTCATCTACTTCGTATTCTTATTGGGTGGCGGTATTCGACTCTTCCGCCGACTCTATGGCGAGGAGACCAGACTCTCGATATCGGAGAAAGATAAAGAGGTTATCAAGCAGGAGATGGCTGCCGTAAAGGAGAACCCTTACAAGGGACTAAACTCGAAGAAGGGCTACACCCAGATTGGTAAGATTTCCGCTTTGACTATCGCTGTTGTGGCGGTCGCATTCGGAATGTCGTACCTGATTGGTTGGTTGGCCGATGCCGACCTCGCAAACTTTATGAACGAGAAGAAGGGCGGTTGGTTTATGGCTCCGTTCATCCTTATGCTTACAACATTGGGTATCGGTCTCTCGTTCGTGAAGCCTGTGCGCAAATTGCACCGCAGTTACGACCTCGGAATGTACCTTATATATATATTCTCGTTGGCGATAGCATCGATGGCCGACCTCTCGGAGTTGAAGATAGGCGAAAATCTCTATATGATTGGTTTCCTCACCTTCGCAATCTTTGCGTCGTTGTTCATTCACGCCATCATCTGTCGTATCTTCCGCGTTAATGCCGACTCGATGGTTATCTCGTCGGTAGCATTTATCAACTCACCACCATTTGTTCCTATGATATCTAACGCTATGAAGAATCGAGCTGCACTCGTTACGGGTATCAGCTCGGGACTTATAGGATATGCCGTCGGAAACTATCTCGGTATCTTGATGGCGAAGATACTTCACCTACTCTAAAAATCTATTGTCTATGAAGAGATTTTTCGCTTTGGCATTTGTTGTCGTAATGTTCATATCGTTCAACGCTTCGGCAGATACAAAACAAGACAAAAAAGAGAAGAAGGTTGAAACAACCACCGCTGACGGCAAGAAGCAGACCGTAAAGAAGGGTTGGAACTTTGCGCCATTCCCATCGGTTGGCTACAATAGCGACACTGGCTTCCAGATTGGTGCTTTGTGCGAGATTTTCGACTATGGTGACGGCTCGACCTACCCTGCCTACAAACACAAGTTCAATGTGGACTTGTCGTGGACTACAAAGGATCAGGTAAAGCTCCACTTCTTCTACGACTCGAAGTACCTTATTCCAAAGGTGCGTCTCACGGCAGCTGCAACCTATATCCTTGCGCAGATGTATCCGTTTATGGGTTTCAATGGTAGCGCTGCGCCATACTACACAGACCTCGCAAGTGGCAAGAAGCAGGAGAACCGCATAGCGATGTACAACGTCAAGCGCAACTCGATGCGTGTAATGGCCGATTTCCAGGGCGATATCACCTCGAATAAGTTCCGTTGGGCTGCTGGTATCTCGTATTGGTGGTACGACATTCAGGACATCACCGTCAAGAAGAAGGGCTCTCCGGCATACGATACCACTCCGAACAACTACCTCACATCGCAGGGCATAAACTCGGCATCGTTGTGGCAGTTGTATCAGCGTGCAGGTCTTATCAAGGCTAACGAGGCGAATGGCGGCCACCACCTCGAGTTGAAGGCGGGTTTGGTTTACGACAGCCGTGAGCACGAGGCCGACCCTTCACGAGGCATCTGGGCTGAACTCTACGCCTACGGCTCGCCCGACATCCTCAACGGTCGTGGCAAGAATGGCTACAACTACCTCAAATTGGCTGCCCACTTCCGCCACTACGTGCCCGTTTGGCAGGATAAGATTGTATTCGCTTACCACCTCGCATATCAGGGTAAGTTGGCGGGCAATGCGCCATACTACACTTTGCAGAACATCAACACCCTCTACCTCCGTCAGATTATCTCGGACGGTTTGGGAAGTATCAACACCGTACGTGGTGTGCCATACAACAGTGTGATTGGCGATGGCTACGCTTGGGCTAATGTCGAGATGCGATTCAAGGTTGTGTCGTTCCGCTTTATCAAGCAGAACTTCTACCTTGCAACCAACCCATTCTTCGATATGGGTGCGTGCGTACAGCCTTACCGCCTCGACGAAATGAAGGCGGCGCTCTCGAATAGCGAGCTAACACAAGCCGAGAAGAATCTCATCTACACAGGTCAGAAGGAGAAACTACATATGAGCGCAGGTGTGGGCTTGAAACTGGCGATGAATCGCAACTTTATCCTCTCGGCAGAGGTTGCCGTACCGCTCAACACCACCGTCTACACTAATACGAACTTGAATGTTCCCGTTTCGGAACTCACAACCAAGAAGTCGTATAAGCCAGGTGTAAATATCGGCTTGAACTATATCTTCTAGGAAGGAAATACCGCAAACGAAAAGTGCTCTCCACTCGAGAGCACTTTTTTATTACTTCCCCAAAAAAATCGGAACTGATTAGGCTGTTTTTGAAGCAAACAAGAACTGACGCACGAAGCAAGCGCAGAGAGTAAATTCATTTACACTATGCCTTGCGAGAAGGAGGAAAACAAAGTTAAGCCCGATGCGCAGCATACTTTAGCGTATGTGAGCAATCGGGCTATCACAGTGCGGCTCGAAAAGAGCCAATCAGAACTATTTTTTCAGCTTGAGAATCGCATAGATCGGATAGTGATCCGAAACATAGGTAACGCCATTATACGCATCCATAATGGTGTAGTACTCTACAGCCTTGAGATAGTCGCTATAGTAGATGTGGTCGATCTGCTTGCGAGAAGAGGTATCGCCAAAACCATTAACAGTTGGGTTGGTATCTCGAACAGATGCGTAGGTACGAGCATTACGCATAAAGTCGCGAATACCATCCAATACCGGATCGGTCGAAATGACATTGAAGTCGCCTGTCATATAGAGCGGATAGTCATCATAGTACTCCAAGAGTTTCTTCTCGATAAGCTTCATACCCTCTTTCTTCGCTGTTTCAGGGTCGTCAAGCTTGTCGTTCTTGAGTGGGAGGTGAGTGTTCAAGAAGAAGAACTGCTGACCTGTTGCGATATGCTCGAACAAGCCCCAAGTTGCGGTTCTATTCATACTCATACCCCAGCTTTTCGATGGCTTATCAGGAGTCTCCGAGAGCCAGAAAGTACCAACCTCAATCTTCTTAACAACATCGGTGTTCCACAAGATACCAACTACCTCGCCCGAACCCGACTCTTTGCCATCTGAACGATTTACGCCGTAGCCGTCGTAACCTGAGCCCTCCAACTTATCCAACAAATAGGTCCACTGTGTCTTCCATTGAGCCTCCTGCACGCCCAAGATATCAGGCATCTGGTCCTTGATAAGGGCAACACAAGCCTTCTTACGCTCGTCCCAGGCATTAACGCCTGTATCGGAGCTGGTGTTGGTACGAATATTAAAGCTCATAACCTTAATCTCACCCTCGCCAGCGTGCTTCTTATACTTCGAGGTTGATGGCTTTGGAGCCGGAGTCTCATTACCACCGCCACAGCCTACTGCGAACATCACGATCGCAATTGCAAATAGAATCTTTTTCATCGTTTTTTATTTTTATTGGTTGTTATCTGTTTCTCTTTGAAGAAATATTGTTTTTGACGTTTTTTATCCTCCTGGTTGCGTGCCACAAAGACCTTCTCGCCCGTATATGGGTTTTCGCCCGTATAGAACATCACCGACGAGAGTGTCATCGGCGTAGGGGTCAAGTCCTGCACCTGCTCCAACGTAAAGTGCAACTTGCCAAGCACCTTCTGTGACAAGGCTCGCATATCGGCCTCACGACAGCCTGGGTGCGACGAGATAAAGTATGGTATGAGCTGATAGCGCAGCCCGTTATCTCGGCAAATCTTATTAAAATTGCGATTCAACTCCTCGAACAACGTAAACGAAGGCTTACGCATCAACTTCAGAACGCCATCCTCGGTGTGCTCGGGTGCGACCTTCAAACGTCCCGAGGTGTGGTGCAAAACCACCTCACGCAGATAGTCCGACTTGTCGAACAGGTCGTAGCGGATACCACTACCGATATAGGCGTGCTTAACCCCCTTGGAGGTGCGAATCTTCTTGTAGAGGTCGAGTAGTGGTCGGTGGTCGTTATTCAAGTTCGGGCACATCTTCGGATGTAGGCACGACGGGCGCAGACACTTGGCGCATAGAGCCTTATTCTTGCCACCCAAGCCGTACATATTTGCCGACGGGCCTCCGACATCGGTTATCGTACCACGGAAATCCTCCATCTTGGTTACCGCCTCCACCTCACGCATAATCGACGCCTCGCTACGAGACGAAATAAACTTGCCCTGGTGTGCCGAGATGGTACAGAACGAGCAACCTCCGAAGCAACCACGATGGATATTTACCGAGTGCTTAATCATCTCCCACGCAGGGATGTCGCCACGCCCTTTGTAGCGTGGATGCGGTGCTCGCATATATGGAAGGTCGAACGCCGAGTCGAGCTCCTCGCTCGAGAGTGCCGAGTGCATAGGGTTTATCACGACATAGTCGTTGCCCGTCTTCTCGACCAATATGTTCTCGCTCTCGAGGCGGTTGCTCTCGGTCTCCTCCTTCGTAAAATTCTCGCCAAAGGCACGCTTATCTTTCTTGCACTGCTCGAACGAGTGCAAAGTGATAACCTTCTCGTTCGGGAGTGCGTCCACATACTTTTTATCAGCCAAAAAGCCCACCTGCTTCAAGCCACGCAGCAACTTGGCGTTGTAGCCATTGCGCATTGCTCGAGCCACCTCACGGATAACTCGCTCGCCCATACCGTAGAGCAAGAAGTCGGCGCCACTCTCGACCAAAATCGACGGTTTGATACCATCCTGCCAATAGTCGTAGTGGGCAAATCGACGCAATGAAGCCTCGATACCGCCAATCAATACGGGAGTCGAAGGGAAGAGTTTTTTGAGTATTTGGGTATAGGTCGTAACTGCGTAGTCGGGGCGAAAACCTGCCGCACCACCTGCCGTATAGGCGTCGTTACTGCGGAGTCGTTTATTGGCGGTATAGTGGTTTACCATCGAGTCCATCACACCCGCCGTAACGCAGAAGCAGAGACGTGGAGTGCCGAACTTCTTGAAGTCACGCAGGTCGTCTCGCCAATTTGGCTGCGGAACAACAGCCACACGCAACCCCTCATCCTCGAAGAGTCGAGACACCACCGCCGTACCGAACGACGGGTGGTCGATGTAGGCATCGCCCGAGAAGAGGACTATATCGACATAGTCCCAACCCACCTGGCGCATCTCCTTGACTGTTGTTGGCAAAAAACTCATAGTTTAGCTTTTAGCTGTTGGCCATTAGCCTAGCCATTGGCTTTTATTTTTGCAAAGTTAGCAAAAAACGGAAAACGGAAAGCGGAAAACGGAAAACTTTTTTGATTTTCGATTTTCGCTTGTAGTGGGAAAACGGAACCGACGCACGAAGCAAGAGCAGAGGGTGCTTGCACACTATGCCTTGCAAGAAGGAGGAAAAGCCCTCGAAGAGGGATTAAAACGGAAAACTTTTTAGTTTTAGCGATTAAATAAATCGTCATTCCGAAGGAGCGTAGCGACTGTGGGAATCTCCATCTTATAACCTTAAAAACAATAAGGGAGATTGCCACGAGCCTAACGGCTCTCGCAATGACGATATATTTTTTGCTCTTTCGAAAATAAATTTCTAAATTTGTAGTACAGTAACACTAAAAAAACAAAATTTGCCTATGGTTAAATAACAGACAATAGGAACTTTTGAACATAGAAAGCGTTAGCTTGTATTCTTGCTTCCTTAAAATCGCCAATTTTATAAAGCAGTCAAGAGTAGAGGTTGATGCTCACATCGTATGGTGTGGGCTTTTACCTATTTGACTGCAAGGTGTTTGGCGATACCGAGGAAGCAAATAGAGGCGAAGTCCGCACTTTTTATTTATTTGGTTCCAAGAGATGTGCTTATCTACAAAACGGACTTTTTTTATCACACAACTAAAAAATGAAGAAAACTATGGAAAACAATAGCACTTTGAAGGTCATTGCTGGTCTTATCACACTTATCGTTCTTTGCTTCACTATGTGCACAACTTGCGGAGAGGACGGAGATGATTTTTATGGTACTTATACATTCAATTATTGGAATACTGATGTCAAAGTCACAGTAACTATTAAAGAGGGTGGCGATGCTGTTCTCACAGTAGATGATAGTACTAGAAATGGACAAGCAGTCGCTGCTTTATATTGTAGCAATGGTCTTAAATACACCAATACTACCAATTGCATTTGGAATCCAACCTCCAGATATAAAGGCGGAGAGCGGTTTGAGGGAATAAGAGTTGCAATCGGCAATGAGTACATCTATTTGGGTGACGGGCGTGCCTATTTCTCATCTGGCGATTGGGATAAGTTCGGATGGGGTGCAGAATACGAATTTGAAGAGGAGTAGCAATCTCTTATTCAAAGAAGAAATGGCCTGTTTAACGCATTGTTAGACAGGCTATTCTTAATTTTAATCGGCGCAATCGTTTGCCGACTTGGAGTAGTTATCCCACTTCTCCAAGACCGCCTCGAAGTCCTTCGGTAGACCAAGAGTAAACTCCTTATACTCGCCTGTCTTTGGGTGTTCGAAGCCCAAGAGGCGGGCGTGCAAGGCGTGGCGAGGCATAGTCTCGAAGCAGTTCTCAATAAACTGCTTATACTTCGAGAAGGTGGTACCCTTCAATATCTTGTCACCACCGTAGCGCTCGTCGTTAAAGAGCGGGTGACCGATATACTGCATATGAACACGAATCTGGTGGGTACGTCCCGTCTCGAGGCGGCACTCCACCAAGGTTACATATCCGTAGCGCTTCAGCACCTTATAGTGCGTAACGGCGTGCTTACCCTCCGAGCCGTCGGCAAAGACGTACATCTGGTGGCGATTCTTCGGGTTACGACCGATATGGCCTGTAATTGTACCCTCATCGTCGGCCAAGTTACCCCATACGAGCGCAATATAGCGACGCTGCGTGGTGTGGTGGAAGAACTGTTTCGAGAGGTGCTGACAAGCCTGCTCGTTCTTGCCCACAACGAGAATACCTGAGGTATTCTTATCGATACGATGCACCAAGCCGGCACGCTCGTTGCCCTGCTGGAACATCGGGTTATCCTTCAAGTGGAAAGTGAGGGCATTGACGAGAGTTCCGCAGTAGTTGCCGTGGCCTGGATGTACGCACATACCAGCCTCCTTGTTCACTACGATAACATCGTCATCCTCGTACATAATATCGATTGGAATATCCTCGGGTGTGAGCAACACCTCGTAGCGAGGGAACGCCAATCGCATCGAAATCTTATCGAAAGGCT
>JAFYQY010000202.1 GCA_017559685.1 Alistipes sp. | reverse complement strand
CTATCGTGGTGGCGAGATTACCGAAAAGCGCTTCTCGAATATCCCCGAGGAGTTGCCCGAGGGCTCGTTGCTCGTGTTCAACAACACAAAGGTGGTGCGAGCACGCCTTGTGATGCACAAGCCGTCGGGTGCTCGTGTCGAGGTCTTTTGCCTCGAGCCACACGCACCTGCCGACTACGAACACGCCTTCTCGGTTAAGGGCGAGTGTGAGTGGTCGTGCATCGTCGGCAACCTCAAGAAGTGGAAGGAGGGTGCCGTGCAGATTCCGTTCGAGTATGAGGGCGAGAACTACACCTTGCAGGCCTATATCGCTGAGCGAGGCACTCGTGAGCATATTGTGCGCTTCGAGTGGGGTGCACCTATGACCTTCGGTCAGCTGTTGGAGTATCTCGGTCGTATTCCAATTCCGCCATATCTCAATCGTGAGAGCGAGGAGATTGACAATATCCGCTATCAGACCGTCTACTCTCGCTTCGAGGGCTCGGTGGCAGCGCCTACAGCAGGTCTGCACTTCACCCAGCCACTTATCGAGGGTATGCGTGAGAAGGGGTTCGACTTTGCGGAGGTTACTCTCCACGTGGGTGCAGGAACATTCCTCCCCGTAAAGGATGAAGATGCTACCAAGCACGCAATGCACACTGAGCACTTCGATGTAACACTTGCAACCCTGCGTAAGTTGCGTGCCAACTATGGCAAAATTGTGGCGGTAGGAACAACCTCGGTGCGTACTTTGGAGTCGCTCTCGGCTTTGGCGTGGCGCATCAAGAATGGTAAGGCCTACGACTGCGAGGTGGTAGGGCAGTGGGAGCTCTACGATATCCCTGTGGAGTTCTCGGGCGAGGAGGCTCTCGATATACTTATATTATATATGGAGCAGAATAATCTCGAGCGTCTGCACGCTGCAACCGAGATTATGATTACCCCTCTCGGCTACAACTTCCGCATTGTGCGCAATATCGTGACCAACTTCCACCAGCCAAAATCGACCCTGCTTCTGCTCGTGTCGGCATATCTTGGCGGCGATTGGCATAAGATCTACGATTATGCGCTCTCGCACGATTTCCGCTTCTTGTCGTATGGTGATTCATCGTTATTGATAAGGTAAAAATCGTTCTGAACGGTAAATTTTACACCGCTCTTCGGTAAGCGAGCTCCTCACATACGCCACAGTATGCTGCGGGCTCGCTTCCTTGTTTGGCGCAAAATTTCCTCGTTCATTGACGATTTTATTGTTAGTCTAGGCGATTAAGAGAGGTTAGGAAATACCCTATAGTCCCAAGAAAGCCAAGGGCTAATAGACAAAAGAAAAACGGACCCCGATTGGAGTCCGTTTTCTTTGTTTGTTGTTAGTTGATTACTCAGCAACAACCGAGAGAGTGATCTCTGCCTTAACCTCACGGTGGAGCTTAACAGCAGCCTTGTACTCACCTACAGTGTTGATTGCCTCAACAGTAACGTTCTTCTTCTCAACCTCAACGCCCTTCTCTGCCAATGCAGCAGCGATGTCAGCCGAAGTGATTGTACCGAAGATGCGACCCTCCTCTGCCTTTACAGCGAAAGTGAGTGGGAGGTTAGCGATCTTCTCAGCGAGTGCCTGAGCGTCTGCCAAAATCTTAGCATCCTTGTGAGCACGCTGCTTGAGGTTCTCTGCCAAAATCTTCTTTGCAGAAGCAGTAGCAGCCTTTGCGAAACCCTGTGGAATGAGGTAGTTGTTCGCATAACCTGGCTT
>JAFYQY010000201.1 GCA_017559685.1 Alistipes sp. | reverse complement strand
CGGGAGCATAGCTCAGCTGGTTCAGAGCATCTGCCTTACAAGCAGAGGGTCAGGGGTTCGAATCCCTTTGCTCCCACTAAGAAGACGACTGATGGTCGTCTTTTAATTTTTAAAATACACATTTTTTACTATGTGTGCCGAGGGTTAGGGCCGAAGAGTCTCAAACCTAAACTAACGGGAGCATAGCTCAGCTGGTTCAGAGCATCTGCCTTACAAGCAGAGGGTCAGGGGTTCGAATCCCTTTGCTCCCACTAAGAAGACGACTGATGGTCGTCTTTTTCTTTTCAGAGTAATCGATATGCAGAGCAGACGACCGATGTCGTCTATTTTTGTTTTGGTCAACACCCGTGTGCAAGCACCCACTATTGCCCAAAAACAAAAAGCCTTTGGCTCTGCTCTGCATATCGTATCGACTATTATTCGTATTACCAAAGGCATTGCTCACATAAATACGGGGTTGAGCCGATATGATATAGATTTATTGCTCAGGCTACGCCTTGCGCTATTATTTGGTATCGGCTCTACAGCTACGCCGTTCGAATCCCTTTGCTCCCACTAGGAAGACGACTGATGGTCGTCTTTTTTCTTTTCAGAGTAATCGATATGCAGAGCAGACGACAGCTGTCGTCTGTTTTTGTTTTGGTCAACACCTTTCCTTACTCATAAAAAAAAGACGACTCAAGTCGTCTTTTGTGGTATCATAGCCTATTTCGTTCGGGCATCATAGCCTCGTTTTGTATCTATGCCGTTGGTGTGTCTCTTGCCCTCTCGTTGCTCTCTACTCCGTTCTACGCCGGTACTTAATAGGTGGGTCGTAATAGCCATCTATAAACGATTCGACAAGGATGTTGCGACCACGCTCAATCTTCGCTGTGTAGCTCCTCACAAGATGGTACATTCCGTCGCTCTTGAGCTCGAATCTAAACTTCTTGACCCAGTATCCCGTGCGTGAGAAGTAGTGCCAGCCGTTGATGTATCGTGGCTCATATCGAAAGTCCCAGTCGGGAGCAAATCCCGCCTTTAGGCTTTCATACTCCGCCTCTGTAAGGGCAATATGCTCTACTCTCTCCTCCTCCCATTCGGGGCTATGCTCTATGGCGAGCATAATATCCTCTCGCAGCATCGTAAGTAGATAGCCCAGATAGTTCTCGCCCCTCCACTTTGCGGGGTCGGCTATGTCGGGGTCCTCGGCACTCATTCCCACGCCCCACACCTTGTCGTAGGGGCTTGCCTCGACGAGTATCTCCCCCGCGGTGTGCATCAGCGTCTCGAGCAGGGTGAGGTCCTGCGAGAATTTGTGTTTATTAGCCTCGTAAGCCACTCTTCTGCGATGTAGTGCCCACACCTCCTTGTCGTAGTTTTTAACCCTTCTGCCGAGCCTCTTATGCTCTGCTATCTCCTCTGTTGCCAATATCTTTTGGGCGGTCTCGCTGTCGTGGAAGAGCATCGCCTTGTTGAACATCATATACTGCTCTGCGGTAATGAAGCGTATGCCATCGGCGTAGAATCGGCATCTGTACCATTGTGAGAATGGCGACTCCTTTCCCTGGAAGTACCTTAGGCGACTACCTTCGAGCGTCACCTTATGGCTGTAGCTGCTGTTGTCTGCCTCGCCGAGCAGTCGGTCAAAGCTTGACGCAATCTGTGCGAGCCTCTCATCTGCGGTGTGGAGTCCTGTGCTCGCCTTTGCTACCCAGTCGGGTCTTGCTATCTCTAATTGCAGTGCTGTGTCGTTTTTGGAGTACCACATTGTTGCCTTGTTCTCTGTTTTGCTCTACAAATATACTAATTTCTCGTCGTAGCACAAAATCTGCTATCTACAGGTTCTTCGTGAGTGTTGTAGCACAAAAAAGGAGTTGCCACACGTCGGTGTGACAACTCCTCTCTCTCTGCCCTCGTTTAGGGCTATTGCTCTCTATCAATTACTTGATACGCTCGTAGTACTCGCGTGTGCGTGTGTCAACGCGGATCTTGTCGCCAGTGTTGATGAACAAAGGCACCTTGATAGTTGCACCAGTGTTTACTGTAGCAGCCTTGAGTGAGTTTGTCGAAGCGGTATCGCCACGCACACCTGGCTCAGTGTATGTGATCTCCATATCTACGATTGGAGGGAGCTCAGCAGAGAGCACAGTCTCCTTCTCGGTGTGGAACATAACCTCTACGATCTGGCCGTCAGCCATAAGGTCAGCGTTGTTGATGAGCTTCTTGTCGATGTTGATCTCCTCGAATGTCTCAGTGTGCATAAAGTGAGCACCGAGGTCATCCTCGTATGTGAACTGGTATGGACGACGCTCTACGCGTACCTGCTCGATCTTCTGCGATACTGAAGAGAATGTCTTGTCGAGTACGTTGCCGTTCTCGAGGTTCTTGAGCTTTGAGCGTACGAAAGCAGGGCCCTTACCTGGCTTGCAGTGCTGGAAGTCCACTACGATGAATGTCTTGCCATCCATCTCTACGCACATACCAATCTTGATGTCAGATGCTGTAATTGTCATAGTTGTATACTTTTATAGTTTGAATTATTTGTTCGTTGTTGTTTGTCGTTCAGCGACTATAACCCCGCAAAGATAGACAAAAAAACTGAAACCGCAATACTTTTTTCTCTATAAACCGCTCTTGGCTCTTTAGCTATGGTTGCTATAAAGCCCTATCGATGAGCCCTATCGCTTTGTGGCACGGAGGTTGTGCTGTGCTGCCTTATGGTCGTTGGCTATGTTGTTTTATTTATGTTGTTTTGCTCGAAATTGTGCTACAAGGCAAATTATTGCGAAAAAATGTTTGTTTGTTGATGATTTTTGTGTATATTTGCAGTGAGCGAATAGTCGTTTACGGCTGCCGCTCGAGTGTTTTAAAGTGCTGAAAATCAACGTAACTCATTGAGGGGGGGGGTAGTTATGCCCTCTCTCCTAAACTTGTTTATAGGTTATGGGTGCATATAATTTTATACTAACTAAATAATTTATTAACACTTAATTTTTACTATTATGAAGGCAAAATTTTTAGCTTTGGCTGCCTTGGTACTCGGTATGGTATCTTGTCAGACCGACGTTGTTGAGGGTCTTCACGTCGACGCTAATGGCGAGGCAGAGCTCACCCTTCAGGTGGGTCTTCCTG
>JAFYQY010000200.1 GCA_017559685.1 Alistipes sp. | reverse complement strand
TCGATACCCGTGAGGGCTATGTGGCGTCCCTTTCGGTGCGTGGTATCGTTTTCGATACCCGTGAGGACTGTGGGGCGCTTCCTTTCAGTGCCGGGTATCGTTTTCAATACCCGTGAGGGCTGTAGGGAACTTCCCTTTCGGTGATGGGTGCGAAAATTCGTACTCACGTGAATGGTGGGATATCTCTCGTGTGTGCTGGGTATCGTTTTCGATACCCGTGAGGGCTGTGGAGAGCTTTCCTTTCGGTGCCGGGTATCGTTTTCGATACCCGTGAGGGCTGTGTGGCCTCCCTTTCGATGATGGGTATTGTTTTCGATACCCGTGAGGAAGGAGAAGGTGCGAGAAAAAAAAGCGAATGGCTAAAAGCCTACATAAAAGCCTATATACCCCAACAGAAATCGACAATGATTAGGCTATTTTTGCGCCAAGCGAGGGAGCAAAGGCGCAGCATAGTAGACCTATGTAAGCACTTTGCTGTCCGAAGATTGGTACAAAAAGAGTCAATCAGAACGATTTTTTACTATCTTTGCAGTGCAAAACAAAAGACAATACCAAAATGAAAGCCCCAAAATTACTCTGGAAAAGTCTGCTATCGCTTGCGCTCATTGCGTTCGCAGCAACGGCGTATGGGCAGAGTGCGCAGAACGATACCAACCTCAAAATCAAGACCATAGAGATTGAGGCTGGAGCAGAAAAGGAGTTTTCGGTTTTGCATATATCAGATTCGCACCTTACACTTGCCGATGGGCGCAACGACGAGCGCAAAATGAAGCTCTCGGCAAAGCGCACTAAGATATTCGGCAATTCGCAATCGGCAATCGAGGCTCAGCGCAACTTCGCCAAGGATAACAATCTGATTATCATACACACAGGCGACCTTATCGACTTCGTAAGTGAGGCCAATATCGAGTGTGCCGCCAGAATCTTCAGCGAGGGCGAATGGATAGTTTGTGCGGGCAACCACGAATATTCGCTCTACGTGGGTGAGGCTCGTGAAGATGCGGCTTACCGAGCACAAAGTTACGATAAGTTACAGAGGGTTTACCCTAACGATTTGACCTTCTACTCACGCATAGTAAATGGCGTAAATTTTGTAACACTCGATAACGGCTACTACAAATTCTCGAAGGAGCAGTTTGCCAAGATGAAGGCGGAGGTAAAGCGAGGTTTACCTATAGTAATGGTATGTCACAACCCACTCTACACGCCCGAATTGTGCGACTACTCGCTCAAGAAGTCGAAGGGTAAGGCTGCCTATTTGGTGGGTGTACCACGCAAAATCACCGACACTTACGCCCACAAGCCACAGCCCAAGGGCGAGGAGTGGCGCAACCGCACTGTGCAGCAGCGTACCGACAAGACGACAATGCGTTTTGTGAAGTGGCTCAAAAAGCAAGAGGAGTTGAAGGCTATCCTCTGCGGACACTGCCACTACAACTACAAGACGCAGTTCTCACCGACTGCGGTGCAATACATTACAGGGGCAGGCTACAAAGGCTATGCGCAGATAGTAAAGATTAAGTAAATTTTAAGATAGATAAAAACTATGGGAAACTTTTTAGATTTGATAAAGGCTCGTTACTCGGCTCGCTCGTATGAGCAGCGTGCTGTTGAGCAGGAGAAAATTGACTATATCCTTGAGTGTGCGAGACTTGCACCGTCGGCAGTAAACTTCCAGCCGTGGAAATTCATCATCGTAGAGAGCGAGGAGAAGCGCACCGCCCTCCACGCAGGATATGCACAGGAGTGGTTCCAGCAGGCGCCGCTCTACATCGTAGTTTGCGCCGACAAGTCGCAGTCGTGGACTCGCAAGAAGGATAGCCACGACCACGCAGATATCGACGCTGCAATCGCTGCCGAGCACATCTGCCTTGCAGCGACCGAGGTAGGACTCGGCTCGTGCTGGGTTTGCAACTTCCGCCCTGCTATCGTAAGCGATGTTTTAGGCATCGATGGCGAGACAGTCTACCCTGTCGCAATCATCCCAATCGGCTATGCCGCAGATGCTCCAACCGAGAAGAAGCGCAAGTCGCTCGACGAAATTTTGGAGAGAATATAAAAAATAGCGATGAGCAACAGACTCATCGCTATTTTTTTTGTAAATGGTGGAATTTCAAGGCAAGCAAGGCGTTGAGTGCGGAGCATACTGAAGCGTATGTGAGCATCTCAACGACCGATGCTTAACGCCGAAATTACCCATTTAGGCAAATTTACTTCAACTGAATGAACGCCTGAATAGCATAGTGATCCGAGATACACTTAATGTCACGGTTCTCACCACCTGGGCGCTTCTTCTTAGGGTTCTTCTCGAGTGCAGCAGCAAACTTAGCCTCCTTAGCAGCTACCTCCTCAGCAGTTGGAGTACGGTAGTAGTGGTAAGTAAGGACACCCCAACGGTCAACCTTAACCTTCTTCGACACGAAGAGGTGGTCGATGCGGTGAGTAGTATAGCGCTTAGCATTGAAGCCGTTGAAAGTGCCTGTAGGAGCAAAGCGATACTTCGCATAGTCGTACGAATCCTTCAAAAGCTTGCTGTTAGCCAACACCTTATAGCTGTCGCTTGTCTGAGTTACGTTGTAGTCACCCGAGATAACAACGGTCATACCCTTGCAGTTCTTCTTCACGTAGTCGAGCATCAACTTAGCCGACTCGATGCGAGCCTGTGTACCACGGTGATCGAAGTGAACATTCATAAAACAAACCTTCTTGCCCGATGCCTTGTGGCGGAAGTGACCCCAAGTGCAGATACGGTTATACTTTGCATCCCAACCCTTCGAAGGAACGTTTGGAGTTGGCGAGAGCCAGAAAGTACCGCCGTCGATCTTCTCGAATACATCCTTGCGGTAGAAAATTGGGCAGAACTCGCCACGGTCGTCGCCGTGGTCACGACCTACGCCGATATAATCGTAGTCAGGCAACATAGCCAACATATCGTCGAGCTGACCCTTGCGAACCTCCTGCGAACCGAAGATATCGAATGCCTCGAGGTTAATCATATCGCAAACGTACTGCTTACGATCGTCCCAACCGTCATACTTCTTATAGTCGCCCTTTGTAGGACGTGCCTCGCCCTCTTTGAGCGACTTGCCATTACGAATGTTGAACGATGCAACATTCAACACCTGTGCCGATGCCGACAAAGCAACGACAACTGCCAATATGGTTACAAAAATTCTTTTCATATTATACTATTTTTTAGATTTCTTTGCGCTCTTGTTCAATGTGATAAACGACTGCACAGTATAGTGGTCTGAGATGCACTTAACATCACGATCCTCGCCCTTAATCTCCTTTGGAGCAGCGGTATCCATATCCTTCAACTCGCCCTCCATATTGCGGAAGTAGTGGTATGTCAAGACGCCATAACGGCTCGATGTGATACCCTCCGATACGAAGATATGGTCGATACGACGCTTTGTGAAGTAGTTAGGACGGAAGCCCTGACCTGTGCCGGTAGGAGCAAAGCGATACTTCGACGACTCGTAGGTGTCGGCCATACCGTTACTTGTAATAATCTTGTACAAGTCGCTATCCTGAGTAGCGTTGAAGTCGGCCATAAGAATCACGTTGTTGGTCTTAGTACACTTTGTCTTGATGAACTCAACAAGCATATTTGCACTCTTAACCGATGCCTCACCCCAGTTTACGTGGGTATTGATGAGGTAGAACAACTCCTTGGTTTTCTTATTCTGGAACAAGCCCCAGGTGCAGACACGGTAATACTTTGCACCCCAGCCCTTCGACGGAACATCAGGAGTCTCCGAGAGCCAGAAGTTACCCTGATCAAGCACCTTATACTCCTTCTTGCGGTAGAAGATTGCACAGTGCTCACCCTTATGCTCACCATCCTCACGACCTACGCCGATATAAGCGTAGTCAGGCAAGCGCTCGAGCATATCGGTAAGCTGCGGATAGCGAGCCTCCTGAACGCCAAACACATCGAACGACTCGAAGTTAATCATATCGCAAAGGATATTCTTACGGTCATCCCAGCCGTTATACTTCTTATAGTCGCCCTTGCGAGGTGCGGTCTCCGACTTGCGAGGAGCACCTACACGAACATTAAATGTTGCAACATTCATCTCCTGTGCCGACACAGAGAGCGCAGTTGCAACTGCTAATAAAGTTACGAAAATTCTTCTCATTTTATACTATTTTTTAGATTTTTTTGACGCCTTCTTCAATGTGATGAACGACTGAATTGCGTAGTGGTCCGAGATACACTTTGTATCACGATTCTCGCCCTTAATCTCCTTTGGAGCAGCGGTTTCCATCTCCTGCAACTCGGCATTCATATTACGGAAATAGTGGTAGGTCAACACACCATAGCGGCTAACCTTTGTACCCTTCGATACGAAGATATGGTCGATGCGGTGAGTTGTATAGCGACGAGCGTTGAAGCCGTTGAAAGTACCTGTAGGAGCAAAGCGATACTTTGCAGTCTCGTAGGTATCCTCCAAAATGCCACTCTCGGCAAAGACCTTGTAGCAGTCACTATCCTGGGTTACGTTATAGTCGCCCACAACGATAACCGGCTCGCCCTTGCAGTTATCCTTGATCCATTTCAAAACCAAATTAGCGCCCTCAATCTGAGCAACCTTGCCACGGTGGTCAAGGTGAGTAGAGAGGAAGTAGAAGGTTGCCTTATCGCTCTTACGCTGCAAGTGCGCCCAAGTGCAGATACGACGGCACACACCGTCCCAACCCTTCGACACCTCGTCAGGAGTCTCCGACAACCAGAAAGTACCACTATTGAGCAACTTGAACTCCTTCTTGCGATAGAATACAGGACAATACTCACCCTTCTCGGCACCATCGTCACGTGCAACACCAACATAGTCGTAGTCAGGCAACATAGCAATCATATCCAACAACTGATTGTGCTTAACCTCCTGCGAACCAAAGACATCAAACGCCTCGAGGTTGATCAAATCGCAAACATACTGCTTACGATCGTCCCAGCCGTTAAACTTAGAGTAGTCGCCCTTCTTAGGTCGCTCCTGACCTGGACGAAGAGTGCCACCATTACGAATGTTGTACGAGCCAACATTCAGTTCTTGCGCCATTGCAGTAAAGGCGAACATCGCCATAACTGCACAAACAAAGATTTTTTTCATAGTTTTTTTATAGTTAAGTTTTGTGTGTTTTACCATCTTTTAGCACCCTTAAGCCACACCTTAACCTGCACCGGATAGTGGTCGGAAAGAAGGTGTACGGGGCGAGTTTCGATATTGGCATCGTTTCGTTTGCCCGCCTCGATCTCCTCGTCGGTTGCTCGCCAATAGTGGAGCGTCATAACGCTATAGCTCGCCACATCGACACTCTTGCTTACGAAGATATGGTCGATACGATTAGTCGAATAGCGTGTTGGAGTAAAGGTCGAGAAGGTACCCGACGGAGCAAAACGTATAGGCGTAGCCTCGTACGAGTCTTTCAGTACACCACTGCTCAAGAAGAGGTTGTACCACTCGCTACCCTGATTGACGTTCATATCGCCCGTAACGATCACCTGAGCACCTTTGCAACGCTCGTCTATAAACTTCATAATCAGCTCGATACCCTTAGTCTTGGCTACTGCACCCCTATTCTCGATATGGGTATTCAAGAAGTAGAATTTCGCCTTTGTGACCTTATCCTGGAAGTAACCCCAAGTGCAGATACGGTTGCAAGCGCCATCCCAACCTCGAGACGCCTTTTCGGGGGTCTCCGAGAGCCAAAAAGTACCACCATCGAGCATCTTCAATCGAGAACGACGGTAGAACACTGGGCAATACTCGCCAGCCTCCTTACCATCGTCACGACCTACGCCGATATAGCCGTAGTCGGAGAGTTGGTTGCGTAGAGTATCAATCTGCTTCTGCTTGACCTCCTGCGCACCGAAAACATCAAATCTCTGTGCCTTGACCAAGTCGCAGAGATAACCGCCACGATGCCACCAGCCATTATACTTTTTGCCGTCGCCATACGAGAACAATCGCACATTCATCGTCGCAACAGTAAGCTCCTGCGCCGTCATAGGCAAGAAGTACAACACGGCCAACACAACCAGAATAGTTTTCTTCATAACTAGCTATAGTTTAACTGTTTTTACAAAAATTTCTTCACCCAAATTGAGTTCAACCTCGTGGTCGAAGATGCCAAACACCGCCGAGCCCGAGCCCGACATCGAAGCATACACAGCACCAGCGTCGAGCATCGTCTTTTTCAGCTCTGCAATTGCGGGATGAGCATCGAAAATATGGGGTTCGAAGTCGTTCTTCACAACACCCTGCCACTCCCCTATCGGGCGTTGCAGAGCCTCTATCAATCGCACCTGCGGAACTGCAGGTTTCACACCCGCATAAGCCTCTTTAGTCGAGACTCCCTCCTCGGGTTTTGCCACAACGAGATACTTGCCCTGCAATGGCAATTCGATAGGCTCCATTTTTTCGCCTCGACCCGTACAGAGCTGCGGAGTATTGCGCACAAAAAAGGCGGTATCGCTACCTATCATCGCAGCAATCTCCACCAATCGATCTTCGCTCAAATCGAGATTATAGAGTTCGTTCAATGCCAGAATTACAGCCGTCGCATCGCTCGAGCCTCCGCCCAAGCCCGCACCAAACGGCACTCGCTTGTCGAGAGTAATCTTCGCCTCGCCAACACCATAGAGTAGTTGCATCAGACGCAGAGCCTTCATACAGAGATTTTGTTCCACGTCGCAATCAACAGTCAAACCCTTCTGCTCGAAAGCAGACAACCCCTCAACTCGCTCAACCTCAACTATATCGTAGAGATCCAAAACGGGTATCATTACGGTTTCGAGGTCGTGAAATCCATCCTCACGACGACGAAGAATATCGAGTCCTAGATTTATTTTGCAGTTGGCACGACAAATCATACTACAAATATACATATATTTTCCCACAAAACGACCTATTTTCTCAAAAAAATACATTATCTTCGCAACTATGGAGCAAAAGTTACTCGACACACTCAAACAATATTGGCACTACGACTCGTTTCGCCCGATGCAACTCGAGGCGATGCGATCCGTTTTGTCGGGGCAAGATACGCTTGTACTTATGCCTACGGGAGGTGGAAAATCAATCATCTATCAGCTTCCAACGCTCGTTAGCGACGGTTTGTGTATCGTAGTAACTCCGCTTATCGCCTTGATGAAGGACCAGGTCGACAGACTCCGTCGTATGGGCATCCCTGCCGTAGCCGTTCATTCGGGACTATCGGCTCGACAAATCGACATTGCACTCGACAACTGCGTCTATGGCGATATCAAGTTCCTATACGTTGCCCCCGAGCGACTTTCGAGCGAGATGTTCCGCCTACGAGTGGACAGAATGAACGTCTCGATTTTGGCAATTGACGAGGCGCACTGCATCTCGCAATGGGGTTACGATTTCCGACCGTCATATCTAAAAATCAAGGAGTTGCGACGACTTATGCCCGACACTCCCGTGCTGGCTTTGACCGCCTCCGCAACGCCTCGTGTAGCCGAGGATATTATGACACAATTGGCGTTCGCCAAGCCAAATATTTTGCAGACTTCGTTCCTGCGACCCAACCTCTCATACAGCGTGCGTCACACCGACGACAAGGAGGGGCAGTTGATGCGAATAATCAACAATGTACCAGGTTGCGGAATCGTCTATGTTCGTATGCGAGAGACCGCCGAAAGAGTGGCAAAATTTCTCGTCGAGCAGGGCGAATCGGCATCGTTCTATCACGGCGGTTTGCCAAATGCCGAGCGTTCGATGCGACAAGACGAATGGGTGAGTGGTAAAACTCGTATTATGGTGGCTACCAACGCTTTCGGTATGGGTATCGACAAGCGTGATGTTCGATTTGTAGTTCACTATTCGATGAGCGATTCGCTCGAAAGTTACTACCAGGAGGCTGGTCGTGCAGGTCGTGACGGACAGCGCAGTTATGCCGTAATTTTGATGGCTTCGGACGACAATCAGCGCATAGCAAATATCTTCGAAAAGGAGTTCCCTTCAATCGAGCTTATACAGTCGACTTACAACTATCTCGGCGCCTATCTCAATGTCGCAATCGGAGATGGAAAAGAGGCGTCGTTCGTATTCAACATCTTCGATTTTTGCCATCGCACGAAGTTGCCGTTGACGACCGTCCAGAGCATCTTCAAACTGCTCAATCTCAACGGCTACATAACACTCGTCGAGGATAGCGAACACCCTGCACGTCTGATGTTTACGATAACCCGAGACGAGCTCTACAACGTGAAGATGCAGAACGAGAAAGAGGAGGATATTTTGCGTGCCATATTGCGTCTCTACACGGGTGTTTTCAGCGAGTTCAGACCTATCGACGAGATGGAGATTGCATCGAGTGCAAAGCGCACTCCACAGGAGGTGCACGAGTTCCTGAAACGAATGTGGCGAGCAAACGTCATACGATACATTCCGACCAACCACGACCCGTTGATTTTCTTCAACGAGGAGCGTCTGCCGGCTCGAGATGTATATATCGCTCCTGCGACATACTCGCATCGCAAAAACCTTATGTTAGAGCGATTTAACCACTTGCTCCACTACGCCAACGAGG
>JAFYQY010000199.1 GCA_017559685.1 Alistipes sp. | reverse complement strand
TCGCCTGCACGAGGTGCAAGGTTTGCGAATGTCCACCACGCAAACACTGCGCCTGCCACCGACCACGATGCGATAGCGTAACCTACCCACTCCATAAACTCGCCAAAGTAGTTTGCCGACGAAACGAAACGGAACATACCTCCGTAAGGGATATAGTGCTTCTTGTCGCCTGGCTTACGCAAGTGACGAATGATGTAGTCTGATTGGAGGTTTGTGATGAAACCGAACAACCAAACGGCAACGCCGATGTAGATGTAAGGCTTGCAGAACCAATCTGTGTAGTAGTTCGGGAAGTAGTTCGGTACGATGTAGAACAACCAACCGCCCTGCATTACTGCGTTCAAAGTGTTGAAAGTTGCGCCCATCAACATAATTGTTACAGGCATCTTCGAGTTACCACGCAACAACAATGGGAAGATGAACGAGCGCTGGAAGTAGTGGATCTGGATAATCGAGAAGAGTACCATCGGCGCAAGCTCGGTGGTCATTCCATTCAAATACCACAATACCCACATTGCGATAAATACGGGCGCCTCCATCAAAACCCAACCCAACTTGTTCGGTACTGGAAAACCAAATTTAGGGTTGTAGAGGTAGCCGTAACCAGCTTTTACGAAGTGCAAGGCGATAAATACAAACAGCGCTGTAATAGCCATTACACCGAGAAAAAGATTGTATGTAGACAATTCTATCATATCTGTTTAACTTTAAGAATTCGCAAAGTTATAAATTTAAATTTATAATTCGCTAAAATATCACGAAATAAATACTTTATGTTCAAAGTTGGATATTAATATCATATTCGCTTTAGCGAACCTAAGTCCCTGCCTGAGGCGGGGATTTAGGGGTGGGTCAGAATACTTTGCACTCTTGTTCGATGCTTAAACATTAAATATCATATTCGCTTTAGCGAACCTAAGTCCCTGCCTGAGGCGGGGATTTAGGGGTGGGTCAGAATACTTTGCACTCTTGTTCGATGCTTAAACATTGAACAAGAAGTGCATAATGTCGCCATCCTCTACAACATACTCCTTACCCTCGATGCCGATTTTACCAGCATCACGGCACGCCTTCTCCGAGCCAAGTTCAACGTAATCGGCATACTTGATAACCTCGGCACGAATAAAGCCCTTCTCGAAATCGGTGTGGATAACACCTGCCGCCTGTGGCGCCTTTGTGCCACGAGAGTAGGTCCAAGCACGAGACTCGTCAGCACCTGTAGTGAAGAAGGTCTCGAGGTTGAGCAAGCGATAAGCCGCTTTGATCAAACGGTTTACGCCCGACTCCTCCAAGCCCATATCCTCCAAGAACATCTGACGCTCCTCGTAGGTCTCCAACTCGGCGATATCAGCCTCGGTAGCAGCAGCTACGATAAGCATCTCGGCCTTCTCGTCTGCGATAGCTGCCTTTACAGCCTTGGTGTGAGCGTTACCCGTTACAGCGCTTGCCTCGTCTACGTTACAAACGTAGAGTACAGGCTTGTCAGTCAAGAGATTCAAGTCGCTAACAACCTTGCGTTCCTCCTTGTCAAGCTCGAGTGTACGAGCGCACAAGCCGTGCTCCAAAACCTCCTTGTAGCGCACGAGAATGTCGTACTGGCGCTTCGCAATCTTGTCGCCACCGGTCTGCGCCTGCTTTGCAACCTTTGCGATACGGTTCTCGATAGTCTCGAGATCTTTCAACTGCAACTCGGTGTCGATAATACCCTTATCACGAACAGGATCAACCGAACCGTCTACGTGAGTGATGTTGTCGTTGTCGAAGCAACGCAATACGTGAATAATTGCGTTTGTATTGCGGATATTTGCAAGGAACTTATTTCCAAGACCTTCGCCCTTCGATGCGCCCTTTACGAGACCTGCGATATCCACGATCTCGATAGTTGTAGGGATAACTCGCTTCGGGTTGTCAATCTCTGCCAATTTGATGAGTCGCTCGTCAGGCACAGTGATGATGCCGACATTCGGCTCGATAGTACAGAAAGGGAAATTTGCCGACTGCGCCTTTGCGTTCGACAAACAGTTGAAAAGTGTCGATTTACCAACATTTGGTAAACCTACGATACCACATTGTAATGCCATAAGGTTATTGCCATTTGTTTGAAAATTGCTCTGATTGGTAAATTTTGCACCTTACTTGCGCCGTAAATGCTCACATACGCTAAGTATGCTGCGCTTTCCGCTACTGCGTAACGCACAAAATTTTCTCAATCATCGACAATTTTTGGGTTGTTCTTTTATTTTTTTTCTATTTATATAATTCGTTGAGTATTCGTGCCAATCGCAAACCTCCCGACAGCAACTGCTTCTCGATTACAGGTGTGTAGTAAGTGATGTAGTCGTAGTAGAGTTTGCTCTTCTCGGGCGAAATTGTGTAGATCTCGGTTGCGATAGCGTGACTCTGCTCGAGCCACTCTTTTGCCTCGCCCTTCGATAGCTCGGCTTTGCGCTCTGCCGAGCAGTAGCGGTTGAGCTGTTGCTCCCATTCGGTGTAGCTCCACTTGTGAGCCGCCTCGACCAACTCTGTGTCCCAAAGTTTGTGCAACTTGATATCACGGTTGAAGAACTTAACCGTAACGTTGTTGCCGCCTCGGTCGCTTAAGCGACCTGCGTGCATAGGACAGTGAACGTCGCCAACGAGGTGGATCAGCATCTTCAATCGTGCGCTCTCCTGCTCGGGTGTGAGCTTGCCACTCTTAATCTCGGCAATGCAGAGGTTGATGCCACTTACAACATCGCCCTTCTCGTTCTTAGGCATTGTCTCATAGGTGTAACCCTCGTCTACATTTGCGTAGTGCCAAGTCTTAGTATAGCGATATTCGTCGCTGTAGCTCGCATTGTCGAGCCAATTTGCGTAGTATACAGGCGAGTGATGATTCAACACCTTTACAACCTTCTGATAAACCTTTGGCGAGAGGTTACACTCGGCGATATAAGCCACCACGTCGTGTCCCTTCTGTCCCCAACCAAACGAGGTCAAGGTTGCGCAAACTGCTATTGCAAAAATTATAAGTCTCTTCATAGTTGTTCTCTGTTACTGATTCATTGTTGCGAGGAACTCCTCGTTTGTGCGAGTGAGTGTAAGTTGCTTCTCGAGGAACTCCATAGCCTCGACAGGGGTCATATCCGAGAGATACTTGCGGAGTATCCAAGTGCGTTGCATAACCTCACGAGAGAGGAGCAAGTCCTCACGACGTGTGCTCGAAGCAACAACATCGACAGCAGGGTAGATACGCTTGTTCGCAATGCGACGGTCGAGCTGCAACTCCATATTACCTGTACCCTTGAACTCCTCGAAGATAACCTCGTCCATCTTTGAGCCTGTCTCGATAAGTGCGGTAGCGATGATTGTGAGCGAGCCCTTCTCCTCGGTGTTACGTGCAGCACCGAAGAAGCGCTTTGTTTTGTGGAGTGCGTTTGCATCGACACCTCCCGACAATACCTTACCCGACGCAGGCTGAACAGAGTTGTAAGCACGAGCCAAACGGGTGATCGAATCCAAAAGAATCACTACGTCGTGACCGCACTCAACCATACGCTTAGCCTTCTCCAAAACCATCTCGGCAACCTTAACGTGGCGTGATGCCTGCTCGTCGAAGGTCGAAGATACAACCTCGGCTTTCACGTGGCGAGCCATCTCGGTAACCTCCTCAGGTCGCTCGTCGATAAGCAATACAATCATATATACTTCGGGGTGGTTGTCGGCAATGGCGTTGGCAAGGCTCTGCAAAATCATAGTCTTACCTGTCTTTGGCTGAGCCACGATAAGAGCACGCTGACCCTTACCGATAGGCGAGAACAAATCTACGATACGATTT
This sequence comes from Alistipes sp., assembly GCA_017559685.1. Next base: position 3,143 of record JAFYQY010000199.1, on the reverse strand, counting down.
GTCATAGAGTTGTGACCTGCACCCGTAAGATTGAATTTCTCGCTTGGGAAAAGTGGAGTAAGATATTCGAATTGTACTCGGTCACGAATAAAGTTTGGCTCCAAACCGTTAATCTTCGTTACTCGCACGAGTGGGAAATAGCGCTCGCCCTCCTTTGGTGGACGGATAACTCCCGCAACGGTGTCGCCAGCCTTCAAACCAAAGAGTTTAATCTGCGATGGCGAAACATAGATATCATCTGGCGAGTTGAGGTAATTATAATCTGCCGAACGAAGGAAACCGTAACCGTCAGGGATAATCTCCAAAACACCCTCTCCATATACCTCGGCCTTGAAATCGTCTTTTGTGATAGGCTTGTCGGCCTTCTCCTCGGGTTGAGTTTCTGCTTTTGGCTCCTCTACCTCTTCGGTTTGTTGAGGCGTTTCAACGGTAGCATTCTTAGGTTTGCGACCTCGCTTCTTCGGCTGTGGTGCGTGCTCCTCTTTTACAACCTCTTCAACATCTTCCTTTGTCTCCTTGACATCTGCTTTTATAGGTGTTGGAGTTGTGTCGGCAACACTTAAACCAATAGGCTTTGATGGGATATCAATACTCTCGTTGGCAGCCTCTACCTTTACCGATCCAAGACGTGCACGCTTGCGCTTCTGTGGCGCAGGAATACTCTCTACTGCAACCGTCTCTTGTTGAGGTGCGGTGCTCTCTTCGCTTGCACCAACCGATGCAATGCGGGCGATAAGCTCCTTTTTAGATAATTTTTCGTCTGTGATACCGAGTACCTTCGCAATTTCACGTAACTCGGCAATGTTCTTGCCTTGAATAGCAATTAAATCTTCCATAAAAATCAATTTTGCGATTTTTTTCATCAATCGAACGACTGATGGCTAAACGAGTAGTCGGTCTTGTGTGTGTTCGATACTCAAATAACGGTGCAAATATAGTGCTTTTATTGTAAATAAAAAATAATTTTATGCGCTCGCTGCACCGTTTGTTGCATTTGTCGAACAAAAAGTATAATTTTGTGCATCGAGGAAAGTCCAAATCTAAAAGAAAACTATGAAAAAATTAACCGTTTTATTATTTGCCCTCTTCGCTCTCTGTTCGTACGAGGCGATGGCTTGGGGCGGATGGGCGCATAAACTTATCGCCGTAATTGCAGAGTCACACCTCACACCCGAGGCAAAGGAGCAGACCGAGAAATATCTCGGCTCACCTATCTACAACCACGCAAGCTGGATGGATCAGGTGCCTCTTTGGAACAAGAAGCGAATTCCTGGTTGGGAGCAGACTTCGTGGTGGCATATGACCACCGTTGACAAGGTGGGTAAGAAGAAGTTTGCCTTGAGCGACAAGCGTGCTTCGTCGGGCGATGGTGACCTCTATCCAAACCTTGTTCAGTGTGTCGAGAATTTGAAGAATTATCGTAACCTGACCGATTCGGCAGTTATGGTAAACCTTAAATGCGTAGTCCATATGGTGGGCGATATGCACTGCCCTTGCCACGTATTCTATACCGAGTTTGAAGATTGCTTCCCTCGCAAGATAAATGGCAAGAAGTATCGTCGTCACGACCAGATGTATATCTACTACAACGGCAAGAAGACCACCAATCATAAGGTGTGGGACGGAATGTCGATTAAGGAGATTTGGCCAGAGTATGGCTCTGACTACGAGAAGTTCCGTGTAGCCCTCGACAAAATGTCGCCTAAAAAGCAGGCGAAGATGTGCAAGGGAACGTTCGAGGAGTGGGTGTTGCAGAACGCCAAAGATTGCCGCTATATCTACGACGATATAACTCCAGGATGTAAGATTGATCGTCAATATCTGCTCGACAATCAGAAGCTCTCAAAACAGCAATGTTTGCGTGCCTCTTATCGCTTGGCTCATATCTTAAACGAAACGTTCAAATAAAACCTATAACACATTATGAAAAAGATTGTTACATTAGTTATTGCGCTTGTCTCTATGCTCTCTGCGCAGGAGGCTTTTGCGTGGGGAAATTGGGCGCATCGTTTCATCACCTACACGGTCGATAAACACCTCGAGCCCGAGGTCAAGACTAAGGTCGAGAAGTATCTCGGCTCGCCTATGATTAAGCACTGTTCGTGGATGGACGAAATTCGTAAACCTATCCGCAACCCGAAGCACCCCGAGCACGACTACCATATGGCGTGGGAGCACACTCTTGCGTGGCATATGATCACCGCTAACAAGGCGTTGGAGTTGAGCAATGAGCGTGCCTATAATAACGATGGCGACCTCTTGCCAAACTTAAAGGTCTGCATCGAGAATTTGAAAAATCATCGCAACCTTACCGATTCGGCTGTTGTTGTGAACTTGAAGTGCGTTATCCATATGGTGGAGGATATGCATTGCCCTTGTCACATCTACTACACCGAGTTCCCTGACTGCTTCCGCAAGCCAGGAGTGAAGTATCGTTGGGATTTGTTCGAGGTGGAGTATGAGGGTAAGCCGAGCTCCAATCACAAAATTTGGGATGGTCAATCAATTCTTGCACTCTATCCAGAGTATAACAAGGACTACGAGAAGTTCTGTGCGAAGCTCGACAACCTTTCGCCAAAGAAGCAGGCTAAGATTTGCGAGGGCACTCCCGAGGAGTGGGCGCTCGAGACTGCGAAAGATTGCCGTGTGATTTACGAGTGGATAAAGCCAAACGATAAGGTCACTCGAGAGTTCTTGTTGAAGCATCGCAAACTTACGATTCAGCAGTATCATCGTGCCGCATATCGCCTTGCGCACGTGCTTAACGAAACAATGAAATAGGGTAGTCCTACAAACAAAGAAATACCGAGCGAACTGCTCGGTATTTCTTTTGTTTGTTTAAATCCGTTTTAGTAGGTTCTCAGCTGGAAGACAATCTTGTTGCAGTACAACTCGCCCTCGTGCAAGAGAATTGACGGGAAATCGGGTTGATTTACTGCGTCAGGGTGTACCTGGCACTCGATTGCCACACCTGCGTAGTCCTCGTAGCGACCGCCCGACTTTGTGATAGGACAGCCTCCCGAGAGCCAGTTGCCGGTGTAGACCATACAGCCTGGTTGCGACGACAATACCTTAACCAAACGACCGGTCTTCTCGCAGCGCAACTCGCCAACCTCACCGAGGATGTTCTTCTGCCAGCCATC
>JAFYQY010000198.1 GCA_017559685.1 Alistipes sp. | reverse complement strand
CCTCGAATGCAATCTTGAGGTATCCAATTTTGAATGTTCCGAGCCAACGCTTATCCTGGTGGCCAGCCTCAGGGAACATCATCAATGTTTCACCGTCGCTAAGTGCTTGACCTGCAGCGTCCATCATTGCGCGGTTCTTCGATACAGAAGCGTATCCCTCGTGGCTCATACGATAAGCCGGAAGCATTCCGATTTTGCGCAAGAACTTACCTGCTATTGGGTTGTTAAATACGTTGGCACGTGCGATGAAGTTCAAACGACGGTCGGTCAAGTTAAGACACACCGACAAAGGGTCATTCAAGCAGTTTTGGTGGTTGGAAACAATCACCAACGGAGTGCCATTTACGGGCACATTCTCGATGCCGACGATATGTTATTTACTGAAATATAGTCCTGAATTTACAAACTGTAAGTATACACGAAATGCCTTAAGAAGCAGATTGTGATCTCTAGGTTTAAGTTCTCTTCCCATAAAAATGTTAAATTTTCAACTACAAATATAGTGAAAATATTCTAAGTGGCAATAAAAATGTTCAATTTGGGTATAAATGCTTAGTGCGATTTTTTTTGAAAAAAATGAGAGAAAAAGAAGGGTCTGTGCGGTAGGAGTAGCTGCGGACTAAAAAAACTGCCCGACAATTTACTTGTCAGGCAGTTTGCTTGTTGGCTCTACTTACTATTCAGTTATGCGTTTGTAAATTTCGCGAGTATTATGATTGTTTGTAGCATCGTAATGGTCTAGTATGAGATATTCATTGCTAATTCCTTTTACATTGTATTCCTTGTCGTTTAGTCCTTCTCTACTCAATGTAAGCTTCTTGTTATTGCCATCGTAGTTCCAATCGAAATTGTCTGCAAAATAACCATCTGGCCCAAGTGAAGGATTTATAGCACAATACGAACATTTACCATCTGTCGTAAATATGTATGTTATGACTCCATATCCATCCAAGTCTGTTTGTCCCATATACATAAATATTCGCTCTATTTCGTCCCAAGAGTTATTATATGCAAGATCACAATATCTTTTCCATTCGCCTGGTAAATCTTCCAAAAGAGTTGCTTCGCTAAAATTCTGACATTGAGCGATTAGCTTCTCTATAGATCTATCCTCTTCTCTATATGGGTATTTCTCGCACGCAACAAATGCAAACAGGGTGAGCAATGAAATTAATATTTTTGTTTTCATAATAAGCAATAATTAAAATAGCCAATAACTAAAATAACCTGTATATTAGGTAATGCATATCTAAGTCATATATATATGGTTGTGGAACTGTAGTGTCATTATCTTCTGCATATTCGTAATATTTATCTTCTGTTAAATTGATTGCATCGGGCAAATAGTAGCCATCAGCACAGCCATACCAACCTAGGTTTAGATGCACTAAATCAAACTGAATTTGAGTATTATCAGGACGCGAAATTTCAGGCATACCTTCCATTGGTCTATTTGCTAAAAGGTTGTATTCAATACGTAGCCATCCATCAAATATGAAAGCGTGTCCACCGCTAGAGGCGTAACTGTCTTCCGCACGGACGATTACTGGATAATTTCTAGTAAATAAAGTGGTAAAAACATCGTTTATAGTGACACTTGGACGAGTGCTCTCATTTCCATACACTGTGTTTGCCATGCCTAATCTATCGAAAGTTTTTTCCAAATTCTTTGTGGGTGCGCCAGTGCCATTATTTTTATAATCGGCATCAACATCCTCTCCAACGGCACGGATTAATGATGCAACAGCTAAGGCATTTGCAGATGTATCGTTTGAAGAAAAACCGATGATATTCGCAAAAATAATTCTATTAATGGTATACCAATCAACGGTATAAGTATTGCTTAGCTGGGTTGTTGGACGCCAGTTGTGATGGTAGCATAATGAAGCTAGTACCTGTGCTCCTGCTACTGGAACGCAACCTGCATAACCTTTACCGCTGTTGTTAGGCTTCATTGGTGAATAATAGTCGTAAGGTGCCTCTTGTCCCCACTTGGTTGTAACAAGAGGCATACATTTTAGCATAATGGTAGTATCTACTCCGCTAACCAATGTACCACTTCCAATATTAACAGAAGGTAACTCCAACGAGTTGCTAATTATGGCATACTGTACCTCTTGCGCTGGATTTAGGTCACTGTCGGAGCGAGTTGCTCCATTGTTTTGAACAAAATTAGCAAAGCCCTCGGTGTCAAAATTTCCCTCATCTCCAATACTAATTACAGGAGGCAGTTTTGTGTCAGCTGCAAGGATTGCAAAACCTTCATTATTTTCATAATTGACAACATATGCTAATGGCTTATCGTCTTCACTCAACGAAGAAGACCTTGTGCTGACAATCTTGGAATCGGAATTTGGTCGTGTCAATACATCGACACTGCGCACCTTGCGTTTCTTTGCCGAGGTGCCATCGATGTTTTTGAATACAAAGTCTGCGTTTGAGATAGCACGAGAGAATGGTACCTTTCCGTTGATGATAGCCTCCTCTGCTTGTTCGGCTGGATTAACAACTAATTGTTCATCGTTGTAATCACATGATGTGATTGCAAACATCGCTACGAGTAGTAGCACAAGATAGCTTTTTCTCATAGTCCAATAGTTTTAATGGTTTAGACTCGATGTTTGTCCAAAGTTATAAACAAAAAAATGAAATTGCAAATGCTGAGGCGTATTTTAAAGGCGCCTTAAAAATGGTGGTCTGGAGTGGTTCGAAAAAAATATTTTTTCGCTATTAACAATAAAATTGTTATATTTGCGTGGATAAATTCGCATTTAAATAGATAACTATAATACTATGCCAAAGATTTCAGAACGTGCCGTATTGATGCCGGCATCTCCAATTCGACGACTCGCTCCGCTTGCCGAGGAGGCTAAAAAGCGTGGTACAAAGGTCTATCATCTCAATATCGGTCAGCCCGATATCAAGACTCCGCAGGTGGCTCTCGACGCCATCCGCAATATCGACCGTGAGATTTTGGAGTATAGTCCGAGCGACGGCTTCCTCTCGTTGCGAGAGAAGTTGGTGGGCTACTACGACCAATACCAAATCAAGCTTACGCCCGAAGATATTATCGTTACGGCTGGAGGCTCGGAGGCGGTGTTGTTTGCCTTTATGTCGTGCCTCAACCCTGGCGACGAGATTATCGTTCCAGAGCCTGCTTACGCCAACTATATGGCCTTTGCAGTCTCGGCGGGTGCGGTGATTCGCCCTATCACTTCGACTATCGAGAACGGCTTCGCATTGCCGTCGATCGAGCAGTTCGAGGAGCTTATCAACGAGCGCACTCGAGGCATTCTTATCTGTAATCCAAACAACCCAACGGGCTACCTCTATACTCGCAAGGAGATGAATCGTATTCGTGACCTGGTCAAGAAGCACGACCTGTTCCTCTTCTCCGACGAAGTTTACCGTGAGTTTATCTATACGGGCTCGCCGTATATCTCGGCGTGCCACTTGGAGGGTATCGAGGATAATGTGGTATTGATTGACTCGGTGTCGAAGCGATACTCGGAGTGCGGTATCCGCATCGGCGCATTGATCACCAAGAATAAGACCTTGCGTGCTGCAGTGATGAAGTTCTGCCAGGCTCGTCTCTCGCCACCGTTGCTTGGTCAGATTGCAGCGGAGGCTTCGCTCGACGCCCCTCGTGAGTATGCTATTCACACCTACGAGGAGTATATCGAGCGTCGTAACTGCTTGGTTGATGAGTTGAACAAGATTGACGGAGTATTCTCGCCAATTCCGATGGGTGCATTCTACACCATCGCTCGTCTGCCTATCGACGATAGCGACAAGTTCTGTGAGTGGTGCTTGCGTGAGTTCGAGTACGAGGGTGCAACCATTATGCTCGCTCCAGCTTCGGGTTTCTACTCCAATTCGGGCTTGGGTAAGGACGAGGTGCGTATCGCCTATATTCTCGAGAAGGAGGAACTCAAAAAGGCTATCCGCATCCTCGGCAAAGCAATCGAAGAGTACAATAAATTAGAGAAATAAACTATGTCAGCACCATTGGCGGAGAGATTAAGACCGAAATCTCTTGAAGATTACATCGGTCAGCAACACCTTGTGGGGGAGGGTGGTGTTTTCCGTCGCTTTATCGAGGCGGGAAATGTGCCGTCATTTATTCTCTGGGGCCCTCCGGGTGTTGGTAAGACTACGCTTGCCAAGATTGTGGCAAACACGCTCGAAAGGCCTTTCTATACGCTCTCGGCCGTAACTTCGGGCGTTAAGGAGGTGCGTGAGGTTATCGAGTCGGCAAAGAATCAGAAGTTCTTCTCGGCAAAGACTCCATTGTTGTTTATCGACGAGATTCATCGCTTCAACAAGTCGCAGCAAGACTCACTCTTGGGTGCGGTGGAGCAGGGTGTTATAACCCTTATAGGTGCGACTACCGAAAATCCGTCGTTCGAGGTTATCTCGCCACTCTTGAGCCGTTGTCAGGTCTACACCTTGAAGCCTATGCAGGATGCAGATTTACAACATCTGCTCGACCGTGCATTGACTACCGATGTGGAGCTCAAAAAACGAAATATCAAGGTTGAGGAGAGCGCCGCATTGTTCCGCTTTGCGGGTGGCGATGCGAGAAAATTATTGAATATTCTCGACATTGTAACCTCCTCACGTGAGGGCGACCTGATAATTACCGACGAGCTCGTAACGGATGTGTTACAGCAAAATATCGCACTCTACGACAAGAATGGCGAACAACACTACGATGTGATTTCGGCCTTTATTAAGAGTGTTCGTGGTAGCGATCCAAACGCTGCAATCTACTACTTGGCACGAATGTTGGCGGGAGGAGAGGAACCACGATTTATTGCACGAAGATTGGTGATTTTGGCTTCGGAGGATATCGGTTTGGCAAACCCGAATGCGTTGTTGTTGGCGAATGCTTGTTTCGATACGGTGCATAAGATTGGTATGCCCGAGGCTCGTATAACATTGGCCGAGACGACAATTTACCTGGCTACATCACAAAAGAGCAACTCGGCCTATACGGCTATCAACGAAGCGCTGGCATTTGTTCAGAAGGATACCAACTTGCGACCTGTGCCGTTGCACCTGCGCAATGCCGTAACCGAGTTGATGAGCGACGAGGGATATGGCAAGGGGTATAAATATGCGCACGACTTTGCGGGTAACTTTGTCGAGCAGGAGTTTATGCCCGAGAGCCTCAAGGGTAGGCAGTTCTACCATCCCAACACCGGCAATCAGACCGAGCAACGCATAGCGGAGCGAATGCAACAACTTTGGAAGGACAAATATAAGTAGTGGTATGAAACGAATATTACTATTTCTCTCTCTTGTTATGATGATGGCAACAGTTATGGCTCAGGTTAAGCCCGCAACATATTGTTTTGTAGAGGGCGATGAGCCGTTGTATCTCGACCACTATCGTGCCGAGGGCGAGGGTAAGCACCCTTGTTTGTTGTTTGCCTTCGGAGGTGGCTTCTCGCACGGCAATCGTGCCGATCAGCGCTATATGAAGTTCTTCGATATGATGTTGAAGCAGGGCTTCGATGTGGTGTCGATAGATTATCGCTTGGGTATGAAGTTTACGGTCGATGCACCGCAGAAGATTGGGCCATTGAAGGGCGCAAAGCTGATGTATCGCTCGGTGAACTATGCTGCCGAGGATGTGATGCGTGCTACGAGATATATCCTCGACAATGCCGATAAGATGGGTATCAACACAGACTGCATCGTGACGAGCGGCTCGAGTGCGGGCGCAATCGCTGTGTTGCAGGCCGAGAATCATATCTCGAACCGCTCTCGTTACGCCAAGATTCTCCCCAAGGAGTTCAACTATGCGGGCGTTATCGCTTGCGCAGGCGCTATATATTCGGTGTTGAGCAAACCTAAGTGGCATAAGACTCCTTGCCCTGTGATGCTCTTTCACGGCAATGCCGACCGCAATGTGCCGTACTATAAGGCGACAATTTGCGCTATCGGCTTCTATGGCTCGGACTTCATAGCCGACCAACTCCATAAGAAAGGGGCGTCCTACTACTTCCATTCGGCACACTATCGTGACCACTCGTTGGCACTCCTACCACTCTTCTACAACCACGAGGAGATTATCTCATTCCTCCGTCGTTGCGTTCTCGGAGGCGAGAAGATGCAGCATACCTACGAGTATGTTGACAAGGATTTAGAGCCTTGCCAGACCAAATTCTCGGTACAAGAATATTTGAATTCAAACTACGATAAAAAATAAAATCGTTCTGATTGGCTCTTTTTGCACCAATCTTCAATAGTCCGATTGCTCACATACGCCAAAGTATGCTGCGCATCGGACTTTTTGTTTGGCACAAAAATAACTAATCATTTACGATTTTTGGTGGGAAATAGTTTTCCGTTAAATAAAAAAATCGTGGCACTTCGCCACGATTTTTTTTACTCCAACTCTATCGCTGTGAAGAACTCTGGACAGTGGAAACAAGGTTGCGGAAGTGCAATCGGTTGCCACGATAGGAAGTGAGGCTTCGAGAGGTTATCGCCACATTTGTAGAGGTTGACCTTCAGCTTCAAGCCATCCCAACTCTCCACCTTGTGCTGGTGCATAATCGAGGTTGGGAGTCCCAGCATCAACGACCACTTATTCTCGCCCACCTGCTCCTCGAAAGGCTCGGTGCCGAGCGATGTGTGGCGCTCAACCTGCGAGAGCACGTCCTCGCCAGCGTGTATAACATCCTGACCCTTTTTGCGGTAGCCAATCAACATCTTGCCGATGCAGGTTGTTTCTACGTTGTAGTAGGCCTCGCCATCCAACGAGAGGAAAAACTCGCAGCACGAGTCGGTCCAAACCTCGCCATTATCCTCTGCAACACGAGCTGCGGTGTAGCCCTCTTCGACATCGAAGCGGACATACAACTTCTCGCCCGTGTGGAACATCTTAAATGTTACGTTCGGAGCGTATGGATACTCCTCAGCCCAATTGCAACAAGCAATCTTCTCGGGTGCGATGCCCTCGAATACCTCGGCGAGAGCCTTGCCCGACAAATCCAACTTTGCGACCTTCATTATGCCAAGTATTTAGCGGTTGTAGTCTTGATTACCTCGCACATAGCCTCGTACTGAGCCTCGATGCTCTGCAACAATGCGTACTGTGCGTGTGTGCGCTCCAAGTTGTGGAGTGGCGACTTAATCTTATAATAGGTATCACCATTGATGTAGTCCATCAAGAAACGCAAAACCTGCTCGAAAGTAATGTAACGAGCCGAGAATGCCAGGTGATCCAACTCGGCCTGTGTGAGTGTTGTTGCCTGCTGCGAGAGATAACCATCGGCATAAGCTGCGAACATAGGCAACGAGAGAGATACGGTCGAGAGATCGGTTGCATCCTCTGCGCCTGTGTTTGCGTAGGTGCGGATAGCGTCACCAAAGTCGTTCAATGCAGGAGCCGACATCACTGTATCCAAATCGATTACGCAGAGTACGTTGCCCTGCTTGTCGAATAGAATGTTGTTGATCTTGGTGTCGTTGTGAGTTACTCGCATCGGAATCTCGCCCGACTCAACCTTTGCCCAGAATGCCAACATATCCTCACGGCGTGACTCGATCCACGAAATCTCCTCCGCAAGCGATGCAACACGGCCTGCTGCATCCTGTGCGATAGCCTCATCCCACTGTACAAAGCGGTGCTTGATATTGTGGAAGCCCTTGATAACCTCTGCCAATGGCTCGGTGAAGTCTGCCAACTGCGACTGGAACTTACCGATACCCATACCACCCATACGAGCCAAAGCTTCGCTATTTGCCGAGTCGTAGGCTACGGTGTCGGCGATAAACTCGCAAACTGCCCAATACTCGCCAGCCTCGTCTACGTGGTAGAACTTGCCGTCGTGAGTGTGGTTGATTGTCATAACCTCACGCTTAACGTCGCCGCCCTCGGCAGCAACCTTTGCACGGATGTGCGCAGTTACACGGTCGATGTTATCCATCATCGCAGGTACGTCAGGGAAGATGGCCTTATTCTTGCGTTGCAAGATGTAGTTTGGAGCCTCACCCTCGGTGTGGATGATG
>JAFYQY010000197.1 GCA_017559685.1 Alistipes sp. | reverse complement strand
CTCGACGAGGTGCGTGAGGCCGACCTGCTTATCCACGTTGTCGATATCTCGCACCCTCAGTTCGAGGAGCAGATTGATGTCGTGAAGCAGACATTGCAGGATATCGGTGCGGGTGAGAAGCCTGTATACTTGGTCTTCAACAAGATTGACGCCTACACCTACACGCCGAAGGAGGAGGACGATTTGACCCCTGCAACCAAGGAAAATCGCTCGCTCGACGACTTGCGCCAGAGCTGGTTTGCAAAGCAGAATACGCCTTGCATCTTTATCTCGGCTGCCGAGCGTACAAATATCGAGAAGTTCCGTACCGACCTCTATGGTATGGTGCGTGAGATTCACTGCGGTCGCTATCCGTTCAACAATTTCTTGTATTAACCTTTTATAATATATATAGGTATGCTTTACATCTTGGATAACCAGAACTCAATCGTAAACAAGTATCTCGCTCAGTTGCGTGATATCAACGTGCAGAAGGATTTGATGCGCTTCCGTCGCAACTTGGAGCGTATTGGCGAAATTTCGGCTTACGAAATCTCGAAGAAGCTCAACTACGCCCCTAAGACCGTTACTACACCGCTCGCAGATGCAGAGGTGCAGTGTATCTCGGATACCGTAGTTCTCGCAACCATTCTTCGTGCGGGACTTCCGCTTCACAATGGCCTGCTCAACTACTTCGACGATGCAGAGAATGCCTTCGTATCGGCATATCGCAGCTATACCAGCGAGAGCGAGTTCGAAATCAAGGTCGAGTATATCGCTTGTGGCTCGTTGGAGGGCAAAACCCTTATCCTCGTAGATCCAATGCTTGCTTCTGGTGCCTCAATGGTTGCGGCATACGAGACTCTCGTTGCGCACGGTGGCAAACCTGCACACACTCATCTTGTCTCTGTTCTCGGTTGCAACGAGGGTGTAGACTACGTTCTCAACCACACCAACCCCGACGAGGTTGATGTTTGGGTAGCAACCGTCGATCCTATTCTCAACCCTCACAAGTATATTGTTCCGGGATTGGGAGATGCGGGAGATCTCTGTTACGGCGAAAAGCTGTAAAAAATTATAGTGGCGGCGCACCGTTGGTGCTTTATGGCGGCATTCGCTACGCTCATTTTATGACGGCGCAGTCTGATGACTGCTTTATGGGGAAAACGCCATAGAGCCAATTCTATTGGCGACGACATAGAAGGCATTTATGCCTGACGCCATAGAACGCCGCAGGCGTGACGCCTAAGAAATCGAAAAATGGATGTTTCTAACCTTCATACCGGTAGCTATCGCACATTTTTGGCATATCGTAAGGCTGAAGTTATTTACGATATGACCTACTATTTTTGCAGGAAGTATCTAAAACGTGGCGATCGCACTATCGATCAGATGGTTCAGGCAGCACGTTCGGGTAAGCAGAATATAATAGAGGGAAAGGAGGCTGCGAGAACGTCGTATGAAACTCTGCTTAAACTTATAAATGTAGCACGCTCAAGTTTGCAGGAACTGCTTGCTGATTATGAAGACTATCTGCGAGTGCGCAATTTAAAGTTGTGGTCTAAAGAGTCTGTTGAAGTTAGGGCGATGCGTAAACTTGGGCGTGAGCATAAAGATAGCGCATACTTTTTGACTCTTGCCGAAACTCGTAGCGACGAGGTTGTTGCTAATATGGCAATAGTTTTAATTTGTCAGGCTGACGTCTTGCTTGACCGTTATGAACAGAAACAAAAAGAGAAATTTTTGAAAGAGGGCGGTTTTAGGGAACGTCTAACGAAAGAGAGACTTACAAATCGTAACTATAAGGGGTAGAAAACTACTCCTTTTTATTTTATATCCCCTCTCTGCATATCTCCTGCATATATTCAGTGAGTTTTTAAAATTGTTCATAAATTATTAAAATTTCTCAAAAAATATTTGCAAAAAACGAAATCTTGATTTAATTTTGTATAGCAAGAACGGGGTAAAAGCCGTTTTTTACATTTTGAAAAGTGACTGACAACTTACAAATTGTAACTATAATCATTTATTAACTTTTAATTCATTATCATTATGAAGAAATTTTTTACACTTATGTTGGCATTTGCTTGCGCATTGTTCGTGGGCGTGTCATGTACACCAGACAATGGTGAAGATGTAAATGGTGGTGTGACTTACACTTCGACCATCAATGTAACTGGTGCTCCTGAGGCTAACCTTGCTCCAGCAGCTGGTGAGCTCTCTTTGAGCTACTCAATCGAGAACCCTACTTTGACTGATGCTCTCGTTGTAACTACCGAGGCAGCTTGGGTTCACGTTGGCGAGATTGGTGAGGCTACTGTAGCTGTAACTTACGACGCTAACACTGACGCTCCAGGTTCGCCTGCACGTGAGGCTGTCATTACATTCTCGTACAATGGCGCTCAGGATGTTACTGTAACTTTGAAGCAGGACGCTGAGGCTCCTCAGTTCGAGGTTGCTTTCTCGGATGTATCTTGCAACTATGCTGCTTACACTTGTACTCCAGCAGACAACGAGATGCTCTATTTGTTGGCTAGCTCGCAGGATTTGTCGCAGTATGGCGTTACTGGCGAGACTCCAGCAGAGTTGATGACTAACTATGTTAATATGTTGGCTTCTTACGGTATGCTTTCTGGCGAGGCTGACGGTTGGTTCGTATTCAAGGGCGCTACTACCGAGATGCCTAAGGAGGCTACTCGTTGGTCAGCTGAGGACGAGGTTACTGTTTACGCTGTAGGTATTACTGTTTCTGCTACAGGCGAGACAGACGAGTATGGTACTCCAATCGTAAACGTTGCTAATGCAACTGCTGTTCACGCTTGGGCTGTTCCTTTCTTGCCTTACCCAACTCTTACTCTCGAGGGTGAGTTGACTCACAACGTAACTGCTGCTGCAGGTGAGGTTGTTATCAACTGCGTTCTTGAGAACCCAATGGAGGGTGTTGAGGTTGAGGCTCAGACTGAGGCTGCTTGGGTAACTCCTTCGTATGCTGACGGTAAGTTGACTCTCGCTTATGAGGCTAACACTGCTGCTGTTTCACGTCGTGCAGTTGTTTCTGTAGCTTACGGTATGTATACTGAGCCTGTAGAGGTTACTCTCGTTCAGGAGAAGGATGCTAACGCTGTTGCTATCACTTTGAATGTTGAGATTACTGGTACTGCTTTCAACGGTATCTGGGTAAATATCACTCCATCGGATAAGGAGGTAACTTATGCTATGAACAACCAGGCTGTAGAGAAGGACTGGGAGACTGGTGCTGAGCTCGAGACTGACTGGATGAAGGTTTCTGAGAACCTCTTGTCTTACACTGGTAACGCTACTTTCCACAAGGGTGATTTGACTAACCACTTCATCAAGATGAACCCATCGAACTACGAGTGGTACGGTTTGGATTACTACGTATACGCAGTTGCAGTTGATGCTACTTCGGAGGAGACTACCGACTGGCAGGGCAACCCTAAGACTGAGTGGACTGTAAACCAGATCCTCAGCGATGTTTCTTACGCTAAGACTACTATCGACGTAAGCAAGATGCCTTCGTTGGAGTGGGATTTGACTAAGAACCCTGAGCTCGTTTGGAACGCTAACGCTGATCGTTATGACCTCGAGGTTGTTGAGGGCTCGACTGTAGTTCTTAACTTCATCGTTAACAACCCAGCAGAGGGTGCATTCCTCGCATTGAACAGCACAAGCGGTCTCTACGACAGCAACAACGTAGTTGACGGTGAGCCTGTAATCGACAATGCAGCTGGTACTATCACTTTCAAGGTTGACAAGTTCGACGATAGCAAGTACTACCACTACATCAACCTTACCTTCAAGTACACTAACGCTGACAACGATACTTGGGGCATCACAACTCCAGGCTTGCGTGTAACTCAGCTTCAGGGCCCTGCAGCTCAAGCAATGATCACTTCGGTTGCTGACTTGACAGCTGGTAACTACTATGTAGCAGGTAAGCTCGCTTCTTACACAAGCGGCAGCAATACTTATGATTGGACTGACTACCCATACCACTTCTGGACAGGCGCTGTATCTGCACCGGGTAACACAACTACGAACTCTGACCTCCTCACTGTAAATGGTAACGAGGCTATGGTTTTGGATCCAAATATGAGCTCGCAGGATGCAGCTAAGGGTAACCCTGGTGTAATCACTCTCGTTGCAGTTGAGGGTAAGGCTAACACTTACTATGTGAAGTCTGGCGACCAGTATCTCTACTGCGCAGTAGCTGACACCAACCGTCGTATGCAGTTGGGTAGCGAGCCTGCTGAGTGGGTATTGAGCGATCACTCTAAGGGTGGTATCGACTTGGTATCGAACGGTGTTCACCTCGCAACTGCGGGTGCTACTTACAATATGATTCGTTCGTACAAGACTTCGAGCGCATCTTCGTCGCACCAGCACGGTTTGGTATTCTTCCCAGCAAACTAATTTCGGATAATACCTAATTTATATAATAGCCCGACTACTCTCGAGTGGTCGGGCTTTTTGTTGTAGTAGGGGTGGTAGGGGCGTTATTCTTGTGTTCGAAATCCTATTTATTGGTGGAG
>JAFYQY010000196.1 GCA_017559685.1 Alistipes sp. | reverse complement strand
CCCACATTGCCTGTGCTGGTAAGTGAAATTTGCTTCGGCTCGGCAACCTTGTTATACTTGATAGTATAATCGTTAGCCCAACTCTCGCCGTCGCTATATACACCCGAAAGGGTGTTGCCCTTGAGCGAGTACGTGCCTGTGTAGTGCACCCACAACACATTCGAGGTGTGCTGATAGAGGTCGAAGGTGTTATCCTCGTTGAGGCACAAATAGACTCCAAATGGGAGGTCGTTCGACTTGTTCCACTCGGTCAATGCCCACTCACCTACAGGCGAGCCATTGTCGCCCCAGATGTCATCAACTCCGCCACCACCGTTGTTGCCGCCATTGTTAGGGTTGCACGCAACAGCTGCGCAGAGTGCCAAAATAGCTATAAATATCTTTGTGATTTTCATATCTTCAGCCTCCTATTTTTACATCCAACCTCCGTTAGTTGTGTTGCTATCACGTACGATGATTGCCAAACGCTTGGTGCTTACTCGACCACCCATCTTGTCGTCCGAGCCTGCCTCTTTGCCACCGATAACGCACGATACGTTGATGTAGCCGTGACCTGCCTGCTCGCAAGTGATGATGAGTTTGTTCGACGAGATACGAGGGCCGTTAGTTACGCCCAACTTAGCCTTATCAGCATCCGACATAATGGTCGAACTATCCAAGTTATCACGCACAACGATATCGAGCGTACCGTCGCCGAGGTATGGGCGAAGGTCAATCATTACGAGCTGTCCCTTCTTTACCGATACGCAAGGAGTACCCTCCACGTTCATCAACATACGCAAGGCGTCGATATGGCCTGTACCCATCTTGCCTGGGTAGTTGAATGAGAAGTTCTCGTTTGCCTCCAACTCTTTGTCGAAATTGTTGGTCGAGAGGAGGAACATCGAAGTGAACTCCTCCAACGAGAAACTCTTGCCCAACTGCTTTGCGTATGCCAAACCGAGCGCAGCCACTCCCGATGCGTGAGGACACGCCATCGAAGTACCCTGCATATAGCCATACTTATTGTTTGGCAAGGTAGAAAGTACACCACCCGCATTGCCGTGGTTCTTCATATCGCCACCTGGTGCGCTGATATTTACACCTGGGCCATAGTTGGTGTAGTATGCTGGCATACCGTCGCAACCTGTCGCTGCCACCGAGATAAAGTCTCGATAACCACCAGGATAACCCGAATAACCAATTCCGTCGTTACCTGCTGCGAATACCACCAAACCACCGTCCAAAGCGTCGCTATTCTTCACGCTCTGGAAGTAGAGAATACCGTCGTACTCAGCACCTGCGCTACGCTTGTATTGTAAGTCGCTGGTAACCTGTGGAACGCCATCTTTAGCGTCATAACCCCACGAACACTGAGCAATCACAGCGCCGTTATCCGCAGCGTACTTAAATGCTCGAGCACTAACCTCGGCGGTACCCTTTGCCTTACCGCTGAAGAGCTGTGACGACATAATGCGTACGCCATTGCCCGAACCGTCGCCACCTGCTACACCGCAAACGCCCTTGCCGTTGTTGTTTACCGCCGCAACAGTACCCGCAACGTGCGTTCCGTGACCGCTATCACCACTCACATTCCACGATACTTCGCCTCCCGTGCAGTGATTGTAGCCGTGAACGTCATCGATGTAGCCGTTTTTGTCATCGTCGATGCCGTTACCTGCGATTTCGCCTGTGTTTACCCACATATTGGCCTTCAAATCCTCGTGAGTGTAGTCTACACCCTCGTCGATAACCGCTACGATAATAGAAGAGTCGCCGGTACAATACTGCCAAGCATCCTTAACATTGACGTCCATACCTGCCACCTGCTTCTCGTGAATGCCGCTACCTGTGTTGTAGTAGTGCCACTGATCCTTGAATGCAGGGTCGTTCACCGAGCTTACAGCAAGACGTGTCGATGCGCCTACCTCCGCAGGAACAACTGCCGAAGGCTGGTGCGAGAGTATCGAGTTGTACTGCACAATCTCAACGTCGCCGATATGAGCCAATGCCTTGGCTGCCTTCTCGAGCTCCACCTCGTTGTCGAACGAGAGCACATACCAACGGTGCAAGCCCGCCTTGCGAGTACGCTCCTCGTGGCGCTCATCGATAGGGAAAAGGCGCTCGATCGAGGTTGCGTGAATCTCGTTCAATGCCAAGTTCAACTCTCCGATATTCGAGCGAGTGATGTCGCTGCTCTTTGCGCTCTCGAAAGCAAGTGTAGCCTTCTCATTGAACTTGATGAGCAACGTACCTGCCTCGGCCGAACGAGACGAGTTGATAATCTTAGCCATAGAACTGCACTCCTGACACCCAATAACGATAGCCTCCTCGTGCGAGATGCAACCGCTGAGCATCGATGCCAATAGTGCGCAAACGCCAAATTTTCTTATGGATAAAAACATATACAAAAAGTATTAAAGTCGTTATTTAGACACTGCAAGCCGACCGCATTGAATGGTCGGCTTGTAGTGTTATTAAGTCAAAGAACTTTCGTTCTTATTGCAACCTACTCTGTGTATGGAGTGATTGTTGTGCTTGTTGATGCGTCGAACTTAGCATAAGTAGCAGTCTTACCGCTCTTCTGAGTGTAAACTGTCAATGTGCTGTTCGAGTGACCAGTCAACTTCTTGGTATCCTTATCAACCTCGAAGATGAATGGGTCGTTCTTGTAACCAGCAGTACCGCACTTAGCAATAGAGTGGAATGTATAGATGGTATCAGCATCGATGTTACCGAAGATTACACCGAAGAGGTTGCCCTCCTTCTCACGGCCACGTACCTTACCATCGAGGGTGAGTGTACCAGCCTCCTCGTCGTAAGTAGCGTACCACTCCGAACCGTCCTCGATACCGAGGTTCTTAACAACGAAGCGAGTTGAGCTTCCCTGGTAGCTCTGAATCTCGATGATAGACTCATACTTGGTCTTTCCGCTCTCATACTTCCAGAGGTACTTACCTACGCCGAAGTCGCCTGTGTAAACAGGAGCCTTATCTGTCGTTACCTCAATAGTCTTATAGCCGGTCTCCTGATAGTCGTTCACTACGTATACTACTACGGTGTAGTTAGTCTCTGCAGTAAGACCCTCCAAGCTACCGTTCTTACCTGCTGCAGAGTGAACCTCTGTCAACTCAGCAAGGTTGAACGATACGAGACCAGCCTCCTTAACGAGCTTCTCAACTGTGTTACCTTTGGTCTCGAGATACTTGTTGAACTCAGTTGTTGCCCAGCAACCAACATACAACTCCTTCAAGTCCTTACCCTTAATGTTGTAACCCAAAGCGTTGTAGTCGCCAATCTCCTGACCCTCCTCTACGGTGTTGTAGGCGGTGTATTTACCTGCAACAACCTCGAACTCGCAAGGGTGGCTACCTGTGTCGCCAAGACCAGAGTAGTAGAACGAATCCAAAGCTACGGTCTTCTTAACCAAAGTGTTATCTGCTGCTACAGCTGCAAGAACAATAGTGTAGAGACCGCCCTCCTCGATTGTAGTCTCGAGAGTAAGAGTCTTACCCTCCTTAGTGAAATCCTCAACCTCACGGATGTCTTTTGCTGTACCGTTGATAAGAGCGTCGATTGCTGCCTCAGGGTTAGCCAAAACGTTACCCTCAGCGAAGTAGTACTTCAAGCCTGCAACGTCGCTACCATAGTTGATGTTAAACTTAGCAATTACGTTCTTCATATCTGGTGAAACCTCCATACCGAGGTAGTCAACAGTCAAAGTGTAATCAACAGCAGTGCAGCCTGGGAGTACAAGACGGAAAGCACCACTGAGGTTGCTCTCGAACATTGTACCGCCCTCGAGCTTGCTCAAACCGCAAAGAAGTGCCTCAGCTGGGAATGTCAATACGCCATCCTCGAGAGTTCCTGCAAGACCTGTAGGGTTGCTTGTTGGGTGGTAGTCCGATGCAATCAACATATCGCCATACGACGAATAAGTCAAGCCTGTTGCCTGCTTCTCGATGTAGCACTTTGTAGGGTCTACGCAGTTGATGACGAGGTTTGTAGCGGTGTGCTTGAAACCTGCATCAGCGATAGCCTCCTCGCTCTCGATACCGAGAACAGGAACAATCATCTTTGCCCAAGGATTCTCAACCATATAGAGACCATTTGTCTTCTTGTGCTTATAGATGGTTACGTCGATCTCTGAAAGAACGTTCTCAGCATCAAACAAACCAGTCAAAGCATCACCACCACGGAGCTTACCATACTCGGTAGTCTCTTTGTTGTTGTCAGTGTCGATCAAAGTCCAAGGGAAGAGCTTGAACTTTGCTGTGAAGCTGCTGTCTCCGTAAGGGGTACCCTGCTTCTCGTCTGCAAGAAGAAGAGATACCGAATAGATCTTATCCTCCTCCATCAATGCGCTGTCAACGTCGATAGCTAAGTTTGCTACAGTCTCGCCCGCAGCGAAGGTTACCTTCTCAGGAATCGAGAACATCGAAGCGTTCTCGCCAGCGTCAGCGATAACGTATACCTCCAAAGCTTCATCTGCTACGATACGAGTCAAGATGATATTCTGGATATCGCCATCGCCCTCGCCCGCAACCTCCAAAATGGCTGCGTTCTGATTCGAGAAGCACACCTGAGGACCCGAAGGCACCTCACCTGGTGTGTATGGGTCGGTGGTACAAGACGCAAAGAGTCCTGCAACCAAAACGACCAACAACGAATATATCATTTTAAGATTTTTCATACTCTTAATACCTTTATATATTTATTATTTCCACAACTTTACCATACCATCTGGGTTAGGGTTGTTGAAACATACGAGTGCAGGGTTCTGCAACTCCTCGCTCTCTGGAATACAGAAGTTCCACCAAGGTGCACGACCGCTAACATTTACACGAGCGTCGGTAGGAACGTTTGTGCCTGTATAACCGTTGTTGATACCCATATTCAAACGCTTGAAATCGTAGAATACGATACCCTCGCCCCACAACTCAACACGCTTCTGGAAGATGATCTCGTCGATGAGGTTAGTTACACCTGCTGCTGTGTACTTAGGGTTACGGTGAGCCATAAATGCCTCAAGAAGGGTCTTACCTGTAGCCTCATCGTACTGTGCAGTCGCCTCAGCCTCTATCAAGTACATCTCCTCAACACGCATCAATGGTACATCGGTTACGTTACCGATAGTGTACGAAATGGTGTTGCCGTTTGCAGGGTGGAACTTCATATTTGCATAAGCAGGAACCGATGCAAGGAAAGCATCCTCCGAGAGGTTTGTCAAGTAACCATACTGCTTGTACCAAGCTGCTGGACTTGAACCTACGAATGTCTTACGACGCCAGTCGTCAGCCGACATACGGTTGTAGAAGTTGTTTGTTACACCCTCGAATACGAACTTACCGCCGTAGCCCCAAGTTGACTCGCCCGAACGCCAAGCAATGAAGTTTACGAGGTTGGTGATACCCTCGGTAGTCTGTGGCAAGTACCACAACCAAGCGTTGTTAGCCGAGTTGAAACCTGTAGTTGCGTTCAACCACTCGTTCTCGGTCATAATTGTAGCCTTCGACTCGGTGATAGCCAAGCGAGCATACTTTGCAGCCTCCTGATAAGCAGCCTGACCAGTCTTCACGTTGCGGTACGAGTTGTTGAACTGACCCAACCAGAGGTAAGCACGAGCCTTCAAACCGTAAACTACAGCCAACGAAGGAACGGTCTTCTTAACCTTGAGGCCTGTGAGCAATGTCTCAGCATCGTCCAACTCACCCAAGATCCACTCGAACATTCTCTCACGCTTCAAACGTGGGTTGTTACGAGCGTCAGCCTCGGTAGTAGACTCTGTAATTACAGGCAAGGTCAACTCCTTAACAGCTGAGATGTCATACTTCTTACAAGCCTCATCGGTAACCTCGAGTGCCTCGTACTGACGAGCCATATCCAAGTAGAAGCAAGCACGGAATGCCTTTGCAGCACCAAGAGCGTACTTCTCACCCGAAGAGAGGTTCTTCGACATATCAACCATACCGATTACATCGTTACAAGACTTCATAAACGAGAAGTATGTGTTCCAAGGGAAGTCGCACAAACCCGCAGTAGGGCCCATCATTGTACCACGCTCCCAATACCAGAACCAGTCGTAACCTGCAGCCTCATCGCCTGCGGTACAGATAACATCGCCTGTACAAGCGTCCAAAGCACACATCAAGCCTGGGTAACCGAAGTCGAAACCGTAGTTTGCGCCCGAGCCGTATGCTGAGTATGGGTACGCCATATTTACAGCGATTGCACCTACCATTGACTCCAACGCAGTAGTAGACTGTGAAATCTGCTCGCCTGTTGCACCGTCGGTAGGGAAGGTCTCCTTAATACAGCCAGTAGTCAATACCGCTGTAGCGAGAACCATCATCAAAAACTTATATATATTCTTCATTTTCATAATCTTTCTCCTTTCTGTGTCAAGTTTTAGAATGTAACGTTGATACCACCCGAAATTGTACGGATTGGAGAGTACATAGCGTTGTTCGAGCCACCGGTCATTGACTGACGAGGGTCGAGACCCTTACGGCGTGACCAGTACCAAACATTGTCGCATACAACATATACACGCAACTTGCTAACGAGGAACTTGCGAGTGATGTTGTGTGGAAGAGTATATCCTACTGTGATATTCTGGATATTCAAGTAAGATGCATCGGTGAGGAAGCGGTCAGATGCAGCTGTCGAATACTCGTCGCCGTACTGCAAACGTGGAATATCCGAAGTTGCGTTGCTTGCGCTCCAAGCCTCGAGGATATCACGGTGATAGTTACCACCAACGGTTGTACCCTGTGGTGACGACATATAACCTGCGTAGCCCGAGTCGTAAACCAAACCACCAATCTGGTAAGTGAAGTTAGCCGAGATATCTACACCGTAGAAGTCGAACGAAGTTGTGAAACCTCCATATACATCAGCGATAGCGCTGCCCGAAAGGTAACGAGTTGCGTTGCTGTAGTCGGTAGTCTTCTCACGAACTGTGTTGCCGTTCTCGTCCTTCTTGTCAATCCACCACATCGACTCACCAGTCTTCTCGTTAACACCTGCGTACGAACGCATATAGAAGGTGTAGAGTGGAAGACCCTCAGCGAAGAAGTACGAACCGCTCAAGTAACCATCGTAGCCGTTGAGAGTCAATGGCTTGTGCTCGTCAGCAAGATACTTGATCTTGGTGTCGGTGTGGGTCATATTGAAGTTGAATGTCCAGTTGAAGTTCTTGCGACGGATGATATCTGCGCCCAACTCCAACTCGATACCCGAGTTAGCCATATCACCTACGTTAGCGTAGTAACCGCTATAACCGAGTGACGAAGGCACCGAGAAGTAGAACAACATATCGGTAGTCTTACGGTAGAAGTAGTCCAAGTTACCATAGAGACGGCCCTGGAAGAAACCGAACTCAGTACCGATGTTGAAGTTACCGTTGGTCTCCCAAGTGATGTTAGGGTTACCCTTCGAGTTGAAGAGAACTGCTACCTGACCATCGTTATTAGCATATACATAAGTATCAGCATAACGGTATGCACCGATAGCATCGTTACCCTGCGAACCATACGAAGCCTTAACCTTCAACATATCTACGAATGGTGCGTGGAACCACGACTCACGGTTGATCAACCACGCAGCACCGAGTGACCAGAAGTTACCCCAACGGTGATCTGGGTGGAAACGAGACGAAGCATCACGACGGTACGATACGCTACCGAAGATACGGCTGTCGTAGTCGTAACCTGCACGGAAGAAGATACCCTCAGTGTTGTACTCGCTGGTGTAAGAGTTCGAGCTTGCGCCATCAACTACTGCACCTGCCAACTCATCGTTGTTATAGGTTGCCAACATAGTCTTGTAGCCGCTCAAGCTGTATGAACGATTGTTGTAGTACTCGTGACCGAGCAACAAATCTACAGTGTGGTAGTTTGCGAAGGTCTCCTTGTACGAGAGCAACTGCTGAACGTTGTAAGCCATCGAACGACCGTGACCCTTACCTACCGAACCGCCCGACGATGCGAACTGACCGTAGTATGGGTTGCTTGTCGAAGTCGAACGAGTCTCGTCGATAGTTGTCGAAGCGTTGATAGTGAGCTTCAAGCCCTTGTAGAGGAAGAAGTCTGCAAAACCGTTAACCGAGAATGCGTTACCCTCGCTGTACGACTTGTTCAACCAGCTTGTCTGCAATGCGTTCGAGTCTGGCAAGTTTGGACGAGTGTGACCTGCGTTACCTCCCTGACCCAACTTACCGTTACCGTAGTCATACATCTGATAGCCGTGCTCGTCAATCATAATGTTGCCCTTAGCGTCACGGATGTAAACAGGGTAGATAGGAGCCATACCCGATGCAAACGCAAAGATGTTTGCGGTCGATGTGCTCTCACCCTCGCTGTCGTTACCGTTGCTCCAACGGAAGTGAGTGTAAGACATATTAGCACCAACCTTCAACCACTTCTTAGCCTGATAGTCAGCCTTCAAACGTGCAGTCAAACGGTTCATCTCCGAGCTCTTGATGATACCTGTGTTATCCAAGTAACCAACCGAAGCAAAGAAGTTCGAACGCTGAGTAGCACCCGAGATGCTCACGTTGTACTCCTGACGGAACGAGTTCTGATATGCCTCGTCCATCCAGTTGTCCGGATAGAGCATATAGTCCTGACCATTGTACGAAACCACATTACCGAGTTTCGCAGCTGGGTTGAGCTTGCCGTTGGTACCGATGAGGTACTGACCTGCAGGAACATTGTAAACGTTGTAACCCAAACCACCGGTACCGTTACCTGTCAAACCTGTAACAGCATCCATATAAGGGTTCTTAGCGTTGTTGCTGTTGTAGTAGTTGTAGAGAGCCTTGTAGTGGGTCTCATAGTACTCGCCAGGATTCTTGATGAGGTCATACTCAACCAAAGCACGAGAGTTTACACCCCACTTAGCATCTACGTTTACAACTGCCTCACCTGCACGTGCAGTCTTGGTAGTAACCATAATTACACCGTTAGCACCACGTGAACCATAGAGAGCATTCGAAGCAGCATCCTTCAATACGGTCATCGACTCGATATCGGCCATATTGAGGTTGTTCAAGTCACCCTCGTAAGGCATACCGTCGACAATCCACAATGGCGACTGACCTGCGTTGATCGAACCGAAACCACGGATACGGATTGTAGGCGATGAGCCGAGGTCACCCGACGAAGTAGACATCTGCAAACCTGCAACCTTACCGCTCAACGCTGTTGCAGCATTCGAGGTCTGAATCTTCGACAAGTCCTCCGAAGATACAACCTTAGCCGAACCTGTAAACGCCTCCTTCTTAGCCTCACCGAAGGCGATGACGATAACGTCGTCGATAGCCTTTGAAGCCTCCTTAAGAACAGCATCTACGGTTGTCTTGCCATTGATTGCAATTGCGGTATCCTCATAACCGATGAAGGAGAATACGAGTGTTCCGTTAGTCGGAGCAGCAAGTACGTACTTACCCTGCATATCGGTCGAGGTACCAATTGTGGTACCATCTACCACTACGGTAGCACCGACAACCGGAGTTCCGTCCGGGCCGGTAACTGTACCCGTAACCTGCTTGCCCTGTGCGAATACCGAAGCACACGCAAACAGAACGGCAGTGATTGTTAGTACAATTTTCTTAACCATAAGCATTTGTTTTTAATTATAAATATATAAATATTGTATGCAATTTTGGACAAAGATACAAATTCATAATGAGACCACCAAAAAATGTGCGAATAAAAATGCGTGTTTTTGAGAGTTCGTTGTAAAAAAGTTGTCATTTGGTTTTAAATTGAAAGTAAAATCAAAATATTTGTGATAAATTAAAATGTAAAAATTTTAATAATTCAGCCTATTTTTTCGACTTTTGTCGCAAAATGCCCCTCAAATTGAATTTTAACGACGGAAAGTGTTTCATTTGCGCTCTGGAGGCCGTTGTAAAGTGTAATGTGCGATATTATGGGAAAATATGACATAAAAATGCAATATTTTAAGATTGTTACTTTTTTGTCTATAACTCGCCGTCTAATACTGCCACTTTTTTATTATCTTTGCACCTGTTAAGGTGTAAAAAATCACAAACAACAGATAAAAATATGAAAGCAATCGTTAAAACCAATTTGCAGTTGCCGGGTCAGACTGCTCACTATGTGGGTAAGGTACGTGATGTATACAGCATCGAGGGTGACTATCTCGTAATGGTCGTTTCGGACCGTATTTCGGCATTCGATGTAGTGTTGCCTGAGGGTATTCCTTTCAAGGGTCAGGTGCTCAACCAGATCGCAGCGAAGTTCCTCGACGCTACCACCGACATCCTTCCGAACTGGAAAATCGCTACTCCCGACCCAATGGTTACCGTAGGTCACAAGTGCGAGCCGTTCAAGGTTGAGATGGTTATTCGTGGCTACCTTTCGGGTCACGCTTGGCGTGAGTACAAGGCT
This sequence comes from Alistipes sp., assembly GCA_017559685.1. The sequence continues at coordinate 2,541 of JAFYQY010000196.1, read as the reverse complement.
GGTAAGCGAGTTATTTGCGGCGTTGAGATGCCTGAGGGTATGGTTGAGAATCAGAAGTTCCCAACTCCAATTATCACCCCTACAACTAAGGCTGCAGAGGGCCACGACGAGGATATCTCGAAGGAGGAGATTATCGCACAGGGTATCGTATCTCGTGAGGATTACGAGCAGTTGGAGAAGTATACTCACGCAATTTTCCAGCGTGGTACCGAGATTGCCGAGAAGATGGGCTTGATTCTTGTCGACACAAAGTATGAGTTTGGTAAGAAGAATGGCGTTATCTACTTGATGGACGAGATTCACACTCCTGATTCGTCTCGCTATTTCTACGCTGAGGGTTACGCAGAGCGTCTTGCAGCTGGCGAGAAGCAGAAGCAGCTCTCGAAGGAGTTTGTTCGTGAGTGGCTTATGGCAAACGGCTTCCAGGGTCAGGATGGTCAGAAGGTGCCTGAGATGACTCCTGAGATTGTTGCAAGCATCACCGAGCGTTACATTGAGTTGTACGAGAATATCGTAGGCGAGAAGTTCGAGAAGGCTGAGTGCGACGATGTTGAGGCTCGCATTGCAAAGAATGTTACAGAGTTCTTGGCAACTTTGTAGTTGATTAACAGATAGATATAACAATCAAAGGCGGCAGAAATTGTCGCCTTTGGTAGCGTAAAATGCTATGAAGAAAGTTTTGATTTTTGTGCTTGCTGTGGCGGCGTTGTTGGGTGGTAGCTACCTCTATCGCACAACTCTGCGCTCGAGTGAGTTTGTGATTATCTCGACCAACGATGTTCACGGTTCGCTTGGTGATATGTCACGCTTGGCTACTGCCGTGAAGGAGAGCCGTGATACGGTCTTTACACTCGTTGTCGATGCTGGCGACCGCTGGACGGGTAATGCCTATATCGATTTGGCGGAGGGGCGCTTGCCGATAATTCATTTGATGAATGCGGTGGGCTACAATGTGGTTACATTGGGCAATCACGACTTCGACGCAGGTGTGGAGACGCTTGACGGTGCTGTGCGTAGTGCCAACTTCGACTTTGTTTGCGCCAACGTGGAGAGTGAAGAAGAGTTGCTCGCCAAAGTTGCAAATAGCAAGTGCATAACAACCCCCGATGATGTTGATATAGACTTTGTGGGCGTAGTTACCAGTTATTCAAACGGACACCCCGATGGCAATGACTCCAACTTTGTTGGTTTGCGCTTCTACGACCCGCAGGATGTTGCGCTTCGAGAGTGCAACGAGAGCAATGGCGATGTGAAGGTGCTGCTCTCGCATATGGGTCACGACCGTGATTTGGAGTATGTGTCGAAGAATAGCGGTTACGACCTCCTTATTGGTGGCCACACCCACAAGGTGCTTGACACTCTCGTAAATGGCACGACCATAGGTCAGACTGGCCGAAAGATGCGAAATGTGGGCGTTACAAGGGTGAAAATGCGAGGTCGCAAGGTCGTGAATATCGAATATGAAAATATTTCGTTGCAAGATTATGCAAAAGATGCGAAGGTCGAGGCTATGGTTGCCGAGATTGAGGCAAATCCTGCATTGCAGGAGGTTGTTGGCTCGATGGCACACCAGACCAACCACGTAGGTTTGTGTAATTTGCAGACCAAAATTATCAAGGAGGCTACAAATGCCGAGATTGGTATCTATCATCGTGGCGGTGTCCGCATCATCGAGGGGTTGCCTGCGGGCGATGTTACCGTAAAGACACTCTTCGATAACGAGCCGTTCTTCTCGCAGATTCATACTGTGGATGTCACTCCTGCTCAGTTGCGAAAGCTTATCGTCGAGAAGTATAACGATACGGTAAATGCGAAGGAGTCGCACGTTGTAGATCTCTATGCTACAACGCCTTACCGCATTATTGTCGATGAGAACGATATGGCTTACGATGTGGAATTTCCGTTGTTGAAGGAGAGACGAAAGTACAAGCTTGCAGTGTCGGACTATGTGGCTCGCAACTATGCTCACTTCGAGCGTGAAAACGAGGTGCGTCAGCCGATGTTGGTCTACGACTTGGATGTGGCATATTTTCAGAAAAATTCGCCTGTAAAGGTGTCGAACGAGCCTCTTCAAAGCGTTGTAGTACGCAAAAAACGATAAAATAGTCGGTATTAACGAAAAAAATAGTTACATTTGCACCTTGTATGAGAAAAGCTAATGGCTAAAAGCCAATAGCTAATGGCAGAAAATAAAGAAATACAAAAAAAAGATATGGCAGTAGAATTGAAAGATTTGACCAAGAGCGATGAGAACTATTCGCAATGGTACAACGACCTTGTAGTAAAGGCGGGTTTGGCCGAGAACTCGGCAGTGCGTGGCTGTATGGTAATTAAGCCTTACGGATACGCTATTTGGGAGAAGATGCACGAAGTGTTGGACGGAATGTTCAAGGAGACAGGCGTGCAGAACGCTTACTTCCCACTCTTCATCCCTAAATCGTTCTTCTCGAAGGAGGCTAACCACGTTGAGGGCTTCGCAAAGGAGTGTGCTGTGGTTACTCACTACCGTTTGAAGAATGACGAGAATGGCAAGGGTATCGT
>JAFYQY010000195.1 GCA_017559685.1 Alistipes sp. | reverse complement strand
ATCCAGTCGTAGTTGTTCACCATTACGGCTGCATTCTCAGCGTCCGAGTCGAAGTCGATAAGGCGAGCCAACTGAGCCTTGATAGCCTCCTGGTTGTGGCGCAAAGCCTCCTCGTTAAGAAGGTTACGTTCCTGCGACTTACCCGATGGGTCGCCAATCATACCTGTAGCACCACCCACCAAAGCGATAGGACGGTGGCCACACATCTGCAAGTGCTTCAATATCATAACACCTACCAAGTGACCGATATGCAACGAGTCGGCAGTCGGGTCGATTCCGAGGTAAGCGGTTGTCATCTCCTTCTTGAGCTGCTCCTCGGCACCTGGCATAATTGTGTGAATCATACCACGCCACTGCAACTCCTCAACAAAATTCTTTCTTTCCATCTTATTACATTTTTGCCATTAGCTATTAGCCATTGACCATTAGCTTTTTATTATTTATATTTCTTTTTTTCTATTCAACGTCGATATCGAATGCCGTACGCATATAGTCAAACTCGGGCATAACCTTGCGAATATGTGCCACTCGATCCTCGAGCTTTATCGGCTTGAGTTTGAAATCGATCTCCTTAATCTCGATCTTCATATCGAGGAAGCCCTTTATACCCGCCATCTCGGATATCGCCTTCAATATCCAGAAACGCTCAACAAGAAGTTCGTCTCGCAACGCCTCGGACGGTACAGCCAACTTAACCACATTGCCCTCGAACTCGATATTCTCGAAAGCCGAGATAAAACGAGGTCTGTCGGCACACATCCTCTTTATGATTGCCTTCTTCTCCTTCAGCATCTTCGACTCACTCTCCTCGTCGATAACGATTTGCGTAGGCTTTCCCTCACCCTCGGCTGGAGCTGTCACCTTCTTGAGAAGATCCGAAAGCGAGCCTCCCATAATTGGGGAGCTGGTCGATGCCGATGCCACACTCGGCTGTGGTGTTACAGTCGCCTGCGGCGCAACCGTCGGCTGTGGTGCAACTGCAGGTTGTGCAGGAGCAGGAGCAGGGGTTACAGTCGTTGCGACAGCGGGCTGTGGTGGTGTCACAGGCTCTGCTTTAACGGTTGGCACCTGCTCCGATATTGGTTGAGGAGTTGGTGCAGGTGCTACCGTAGGCTGTTCTACCTTAGGTGTTGCGACGGGCTGTGGCGCAACTACTGCTTGCGGTTTTGGGGCATCCAGGTCGGGCAAAGGGTACTTCGCCTCAATAGGAGCCGTCAGTTCATTGTTTTTTTTTTGACCGAGTGTCGAAATTTTCATCAAAGTGAGCTCGACAAGAAGGCGCTGCGAAGAGGCTGTGCGCAACTTCGAGTCCGCCTCGGTCAAGAGCGATATAGCACCAAATAGGAACGCTGGCTCACAGATAGCCGCCTGCTGGCGATACTTCTCGAGCAACGAGCCTGTATACTCAATCAACGACACTGCTGGGCCCTTTGCCACGAGCAGGTCACGGAAGTGCTGATTCAAACCGCTCATAAAAATCTGTCCCGAGAAGCCCTTCGACAACACCGCATCGTACTCCAACAAGGCGTTCACATAGTCGCCACGCAAGAGGAGATCGGTAAAGCGGAAGTAGGTCTCGTAGTCGAGGACATTCAAGGTTGCGGCTACGGCACGGTACTCCAACTTCGTACCGCAGAACGATACCGCCTTGTCGAACATCGACAACGCATCACGCATACCTCCATCGGCCTTTTGAGCGATAAGGTTGAGCGACTCGTCATCCGCCTCGACGCCCTCGTTTTGAGCAATATAACGCAAGTAACCAACAGCATCCTCCACACGGATACGATTAAAATCGTAAATCTGACAGCGTGAGAGAATGGTTGGGATAATCTTATGCTTTTCGGTTGTTGCAAGGATGAAGATTGCGTGCTTAGGTGGCTCCTCCAAAGTCTTGAGGAAGGCGTTGAACGCCGCCGACGAGAGCATATGAACCTCATCGATGATAAACACCGAGTATTGACCAATCTGCGGGAGAACACGCACCTGCTCGATAAGGTTGCGAATATCCTCCACCGAGTTGTTCGACGCAGCATCCAACTCGTGGATGTTGAGCGAACGATTTTCGTTGAACGAGAGGCACGAATCGCACTTATCGCACGCCTCGGCACCTACGGGGTGCAGACAGTTAATCGCCTTTGCGAAGATTCTCGCACAGGTGGTTTTACCCACTCCACGAGGTCCGCAGAAAAGGTAGGCGTGAGCCAACTGACCACGCTCGATAGCATTTTTCAATGTCGAGGTGATATGCGATTGTCCCACCACACTTGCAAAGGTGGCAGGGCGATACTTTCGAGCCGATACTATAAACTTCTCCATAATTGGCACAAAGTTAACAAACTTTGTTTATTTATTGCCATTTTTCCGACAAAATGTCGCTCGGGTGGCAGATTTTTTGCCACCTACACCCCGTTAAGCGACAAAACGGCACTCAAAAACCTCTTGGCAAAAGATTTGTTGTGCCGAGAATTAGAAAACGGAACTTACAAAAGCATAAACAATATGAACACAAATCAAGCAAACAATCAGAAATTCGAGGCGCTGTCTCGCTTTGCGATAAACCTAAACGAGCAGGCTCGAAATGGTAAGTTGGACCCCGTAATTGGTCGTGACGAGGAGATTCGCCGAGTGCTGCAAATTCTCTCCCGACGCACCAAAAACAACCCCGTACTCGTAGGCGAGGCGGGTGTCGGAAAGACCGCCATTGTCGAGGGTATTGCCCACCGAATTATCGACGGCGACGTGCCCGAAAATCTACGCTCGAAGAGCATCTTCTCGCTCGATATGGGAGCCTTAATTGCGGGTGCAAAGTATCAGGGTGAATTCGAGGAGCGACTCAAGGCTGTGATTAGCGAAGTAATTGAGAGCGAGGGAGAAGTCTTGCTCTTCATCGACGTGATTCACACCCTTGTCGGCGCAGGAAAGACCAGCGGAGCGATGGATGCAGCGAACATCCTCAAACCAGCACTTGCTCGTGGCGAGTTGCGCACCATCGGAGCCACCACACTCGACGAGTATCAGAAATATTTCGAGCAGGATAAGGCTCTCGAACGTCGTTTCCAAAAGGTGATGGTCGAGGAACCGTCGCCCGAGGACTCGATATCGATTTTGCGAGGTCTGAAGGAGCGCTACGAAAACCACCACAAGGTGCGCATTAAGGATGAGGCAATAGTCTCGGCAGTTGAGCTTTCGCACCGCTACATCACCTCCCGATTCTTGCCCGACAAGGCGATAGATTTGGTCGATGAGGCGGCATCACGTCTGCGTCTCGAGATGAACTCAGTGCCCGAGTCACTCGACTCGCTCGACCGTCGTACCCGCCAACTCGAGATTGAGCGTGAGGCTATCCGTCGTGAGGGCGACAAGGAGCGTATTGCATCGCTCGACAAGGAGATCGAGGAGTTAAAATCAGAGGCAAAGGAGATGCGCCAACAGTGGGAGAACGAGCGTGATCTTATCCGCCAGATTCAGCATAACAAGGAGCGCATCGAGCAGCTCAAAATCGAGGCACAACAGGCTGAGCGTGAGGGCAATTACGGTAAGGTTGCCGAGATTCGCTACGGCTCGATTATCGAGGCCGAAAAGCGCATTGCATCGCTCAACGAAGAGCTCAAAGCGAGTACCTCGGCAGGCTCAATGATTAAGGAGGAGGTCGACGCCGAAGATATCGCCGAGGTTGTATCTCGTTGGACGGGAATACCCGTAGCGAGAATGCTCGCATCCGAGCGAGAGAAGTTGCTCAATATGGAGACAGCACTCCGCACCCGAGTTGTCGGTCAGGAGCAAGCTATAAGTGTCGTCTCCGACGCTGTGCGCCGAGCACGAGCAGGCCTTTCGGATGCCCGCAAGCCTATCGGCTCGTTTATCTTCCTCGGCTCTACGGGCGTAGGAAAGACCGAGTTGGCTCGAGCATTGGCGGAGTTCTTGTTCAACGACGAGAATATGATGACACGCATCGATATGAGCGAGTATCAGGAGCGACACGCCGTTTCTCGTCTGGTAGGAGCGCCTCCGGGATATGTCGGTTACGATGAGGGCGGTCAGCTCACCGAAGCGGTACGTCGCAAGCCTTACTCGGTGGTATTGCTCGACGAGATCGAGAAGGCGCACCCCGACGTATTTAACATCCTCTTGCAGGTGCTCGACGATGGTCGCCTTACCGACAACAAGGGTCGCACGGTGGACTTCCGTAATACTATAATTATTATGACCTCGAATATGGGAGCACTCACCATTCAGGAGCGTTTCCTAAATGCGATGGGCAAGGATGGCGAGGTGTCGGAGGATATTGTCGAACTTACTCGCAACGAGGTTATCGAGCAGTTGAAGATGCACCTCAAACCCGAGTTCTTGAACCGCATCGACGAGATTGTGATGTTTGAGCCGCTCGGCGAAAAGGATATTCTCAAGATTGTCGATATTCAGCTCGGCATCGTACATAAGATGCTCAAGCAGAGTGGCATAGAATTGCGAGTAACCGACAAGGCGAGGGAGTGGATAGCCCACATCGGCTACGATGCGGCCTACGGAGCCCGTCCCGTAAAGCGAGTGATTCAGCGAGAGGTTATCAACGAGCTCTCGAAGCGCATCTTGGCAGGCAAGGTCGATAAGTCGCAACCGATAGTTATCGACTGCTCGAACAACGAGCTCTCGTTTAAGAATTAAAAATTAAAAATTTTGTTTCAGTTTTCCGTTTTTTACGCTATCTTTACCGAAAATTATTTCGAGTATGGATAGCGTAAAATTTTGTGCTGAGGAGCGTGCTGAGCGTGCCAAAGCATTTTTCAACGAGGGTTACAACTGCGCCCAATCGGTAGCATTGGCCTATGCCGACATCACCTCGCTCGACGAGAAGATGGTTGCCACAATCACCGCATCGTTTGGTGGCGGTTTGGGTCGCTTGCGTGAGGTGTGCGGTGCTGTTAGCGGAATGGCCTTTGTGGCGAGCTTTATTTCGCCCTGCCCCACTGCCGACAATGCCGAGGCAAAGAAGGCTAACTACGCTCTCGTTCAGGAGTTTGCTGAGCAGTTCCGCCAGCAGAATGGCAATATAGTTTGTCGCTCATTGCTCGGTCTCGATCGCCCTAAGGATGAGCCTACTCCATCGCCACGCACTACGGAGTACTACCAGAAGCGCCCTTGTGCCGAGTATGTCTACGATGCGGCTCTTATCGTCGGCAAATACCTCGAGAACGGAAAACTGAAAACTGAAAACTGAAAACTAATTTTTAATTCGATAAAAGGTATGACAAAGGTAATTACAATCGCGGCAGAGAACGCACCAAAAGCAGTAGGCCCATATTCGCAGGCAAGAAAGGCTGTGGAGGCTGAGACTACACTCTATGTTTCGGGACAGCTCCCAATCAACCCTGCAACAGGCACTATGCCTGAGAGCATCGAGGAGCAGACTCGTCAGTCGCTCAACAATCTCGGCGCTATCTTGAAGGAGGCGGGTATGGACTACAGCGACATCGTTAAGACCACCGTTTTGCTCGACAGCATCAAAGATTTTGCTGCGATGAATGCGGTATATGCAGAGTATTTCGAGGGCGAGAAGCCTGCTCGTATGTGCTACGAGGTTGCCGCTTTGCCATTGGGTGCAAAGGTTGAGATTGATGCAGTAGCAGTGAAATAGACGAAAAACAAAGTCTTTTTGAGCCAGTAGCAATTAGCTATTGGCTTTTTCTTTTTGTAGGTGCTCGAGAACTTTGAGAGCCTTCGACTGACCGACAACTTTGGAAATATCCTCGAGCGACGCCTTGCCGATATTCGACACAGTGCGGAAGTGGCGCAAAAGTGCAGTAACGCTCTTTTCACCTACCCCCTCAATACCCTCGAGGCCTGTTTTGATAAAATTCTTACTACGACGGTTGCGGTGGTGAGTAATTCCGAAGCGGTGCGCCTCGTCACGGATGTGACAGATAACCTTCAACGGCTCGCCCGTACGGCTCAGGTAGTACGGCATAGGGTCGTTCGGATAAAAGACCTCCTCCAAACGTTTTGCCAAGCCCACGATAGGCACCCTGTCGGCAATGCCCAACTCCTGCAATACAGCGTATGCACTCGAGAGCTGTCCCTTACCACCATCGACAACTATCAAATCGGGCAACTCTGCTCCCTCCTCCAACAGTCGTGAGTAGCGACGAGTGAGAATCTCTCGCATCGAGGCAAAGTCGTCTGCACCGACCACAGTTTTTATGTTGAAATGGCGATACTCCTTGCGTGAAGGCTTGCCGTCACGAAAGACTACGCACGACGCTACAGGGTTGGTACCCTGTAAGTTAGAGTTATCGAAACACTCTATATGTCGAGGCTCCTTCGTTAGTCGCAACTCTCGTCGCATAGCCTCCATCAGACGGTCGGTATGGCGTGCAGGATTGTGAATTTCGAGGTTCTTCAGTCGCTCCGCCCTTGTAGTCTTTGCCGAACGCAACGAGAACTCCAACAATTCGTGCTTCTCGCCCCTCTGCGGAATAGCGAATTTAACCCCCTCGAACAGCTCCTCGTATGGCAGGTGCGACACCAAAACCTCACGTGCCAACTCGCCTGCGATATTCTCCTTAATATGCTGAATACCAAGCGTCATAATCTCTCGCTCGTCGCTCTCGACACCCACAGCGATAGTCGCCGTATGTACCGCCGTAATCGAGCCATTGCGCACTCGCAAGAAGTTGCAGTAGGCCTCGTCGTCATCGACCAGCAACGAGAAGATATCCGTATCGCCCATCTTCGCACTCACAATCACCGAGCGTGACGCGTAGCGCTCCAACGCATCGAGACGAGCCTTATAACGGGCAGCAACCTCGAAGCGAAGCTCCTCTGCGGCACGCATCATCTCGCCCTCGAGATATGAGCGAACAGGGCGCAAATCGCCTTTCAATACCGAGGTGGCAATATCGACATAACCCTTATACTCCTCACGAGAGCACTTGCCGATGCAAGGGGCTTTGCAGTTGCCCAGGTGATACTGCAAACAAGGGGCGTGTTTCGCCTTCGAGATACTCTCCTCGCTCATTCTCGCACGGCAACTGCGCAAAGGCAATGCCTCACGGATAAAGTCGAGAACTGCCCTTTGGGCAGATATCGAGCCGTAAGGGCCATAATATTGCGAGCCGTCACGCACAATTTGGCGTGTGGAAAGGATGCGTGGAAACTCCTCGGCCGAGACCGCTATCCACGGATAAGACTTGTCATCTTTGAGAAGGATGTTATAGCGGGGTTGCAGCGTCTTGATAAGCGAATTTTCGAGCAACAAAGCATCGGTCTCGCTATCGACCACGATATGGCGCATCGAGACAATTTGTCGCACCATAACCCTAACTTTGGCCGAATGGTCACGACTCTCCACGAAGTAGGAGCGCACTCGATTGCGCAGATGTTTCGCCTTTCCGACGTAGATTACCTCGCCTTTGCTATTCTCAAAGAGATAGCAACCCGACGACATCGGAAGCATCGAAACCTGCTCTTTAAGCGATATTTTTTCGTTTTCCGCCATAACTCACTCCAAAGATACAAATTTTTGCAAAAATCAAACTTAATTTAAAAAATTAAACTTAACTTTGTAAGAGTAAAATTACAGAAAGTCTAATTTTTATCGATCAACAATATGAAAAGAGCATTTTCCGCACTATTGGTGTGTGCATCTTTGCTATCTGTAGGATGTATCGACCAAGAGTTCAATCTTGCCGATACCTCTGGCGAGATTACCGTTGGTGGCGAGGAGTTGGTGGTGCCGTTGGCAAACATCGACAAGATTACTCTCGAGAGCCTTTTGGGCAATGTCGAGGGTGTAACCAACAACGAGGAGGGTGTATACCAAATCGCATTCTCGTCGTTTGGCGAGGATCCAACAAAGTATGAGAAGGTATCTATCGAGGGTATCTCGATTCCGAACATCACAGGTCTGTCGCCCGAGTTGGAGCCTATAACCTTCTCGTTTGGCTCGTTGCCTACATCGCTCTACTTTAGCGGCATCAGCAAGAAGCTTGAACTCAACCTTCCAACCGAGATTGGTCAGGTTATGCAGATTGACCCTATCAACATCTCAAAGCCTATCGAGTTCCAAATGCCGAGCCAACTCTCGGGTCAGGGCGTTATCAACGATCAGACGCTTGCAGCTCTCAAGATGTTGGGACTTACAACCCTCTCAAAGAGTGGTAGCGAGAGTGCCGTTTTCGATGCTACTCTCGAAATTTTGGAGCAGTTGGAGAGGGTTGATTGGGTTGAGTTCGGTTGCGAGGATCACCCTTACGGTGCACCATTCAACCTCAAAGTCGATTTGAAGGGTTTGAACGACATCGTAGCTGGTGGTTCGCTTAAGGTCAACGTCTCATTCCCTGAGGGCTACTACCTCCGTGACGAGAATGGCGCAGACTTCCCTGCCGCCACCCACAACATCTTGTCGAAGGAACTTACTATTGCTCCAAAGCAGAAGGAGGCCGATATTTTGATCTACCTCCACAAGATTGACTACAGCAACAAGAGCTTCACAAACGGTAAGTTGGAGATCAACGACAGCATCTCCTACAGTTACGACTTAACAGTCAATATTGGTAAGGGTAATTACAACCTCAATAACCTCCCACAGATATCAATCCAGGCCGAGCCTAAATATAAGGATGTGGAGGTTAAGATTAACCACTTCGAGGTTCCTGCCTATGAGGAGCTCTTTACACAGTCGTTCAACGGTATGCCAAGCGGTGTGTCAATCGATAAGGTGGCATTCACCCAGGATAGCAAGTTCAAGATTTCGTTGAAGGGCTTGGAGTGGTGCGTAATTCAGGACAACCTTACAGGTGCCGACATCTCACCAAAGATTGAGCTTAGCCTTCCGAAGTCGCTCCACTTCCGTGAGCACTCGCTTCTCGATAAGAATACCAACGTTTTGTTGGCTTCGACCACCGAGTTGGCTCAAGGTGTTGAGCTCTCGCTCGAGTATATCGACTGCAAGAACAGCACCGGCATCAAGCAGGAGAATGGTCAGTTGCTTATCAACGAGAAAATTGGCGCATCAATCCATATGGAGAGCCTCGACGGTCACACCGTACTCGTTTCGACAATCACTCCTCCGAAGGAGCTCAATGTGGTAGTGGCTATCGCTGATACCCGTCTCAACCTCGACACTGCAAACTCGGTTGTTACTTGGAGTGATGACAAGTCGTTCGACTTCGACCTCAAGGATAACGTTCCTTACATCAACCAGACAATCGACGTTCCTGAAATGATCGCCGAGGTTAAGTGCATTGAGATTGGCAAAGCAAACAGCAGCGACCCTCTCTCGATGAACTTCAAGTTGGACGCAGGTAGCTCATTCCCTGTCGAGGAGCTCGACATCAACGTAGCCGTAAACCTCGGCAAGTTGCTTCGCCCTACACAGAAGATGTTCGACGAAGGTCTTATCGTGAAGAATGAGAATGGCGACTACATCCTCACCATCAACGAGAGTTGGAAGCCAAAGCAGGCAGCCCTTGTCAAGACTTTGGAGTTCGACGCTTTGGAGAATATTCCAGCTATCCAAAATGGCAAGGTTACAATCAACCAATCGTTCCCTGTTACGGGTGGCGTGAAGATTAAGAGTGGCGAGACAATCGACCTCTCGGCCGTAAACGACGCAAAGGTTGATATCGACTTCAACATCGACGATATCGAAGTTCGTTCATTCACTGGCAAGGTAGACCTTTCGATTAAGCCAGAGAGTATGGTCGTAGAGTTGGGTCTTGGCGAGCTTGGTGATGGCATTAACATCGGGGCACTTAGCCTCAACCCTATTCTCACACTCCGCCTCAAGGATAACCCTACAGGCGTAGGTTTGAATGCAAATATCAAGATTAGCACCTTCGACAGCAAGGATAAGCAGATTACAACTATCAACATCCCTACAATATCTATCGCAGGCAGTGGCGCATCGACCATCGTGCTCTCTACTCCGCACCACGCATCGAAGTACGAGGGTCAGGATGTGACATTT
>JAFYQY010000194.1 GCA_017559685.1 Alistipes sp. | reverse complement strand
TGTCGGCAGTAAACTCCTCGGGCAACTCGGCACGAACGTATACCTGCGTAATTGTCTCGTCGTCGGTAGCCACCCACAACATACTGTCGGTTGTAAGGTTACGAACGTAGTAGCTGTGCTCCCAATCGCCACGACCGAAGTCGTACATACCTCGAATTACGGCTGCACCATCGGTCATAATGTCGTAACGACCCGATGTCTTGACCATCTCCATACTTGCGAGATTGTCGTATGTGACGAATGTGCGCTCGCTACGATCAAACACGATGTAGTAGTAGCTTCCCTCGGCCAACTTTACGCCATTGTCGTAACTCTCCAAGCGCCACACTCCCTTGATATTGTTAGGCGTAACATCGAGGAAAAGTGTGCCGTTATTGTCGGGCTCGGTGCAACCAAAAGCCGCCACCATAGCAACAATCGTCATCGCAAATTTAACTATTTTCTTCATATCTTTATATATTTTTCTCATTTAATTCTTCAAAATCACCTCTATTGCGCTCTGTCGAGGGGGCAAATTCAGCCCTTTGATATAAATTTTTCCCAAGTTGGCAGGCGTAGTTTCATCGGTTGGGTTGTACTCCACAACCATATCGCCCTGCCCCTTTGGAGCAATCTTCGAAGGTTCGAATCGCACACTTACGCCCTTAGGCAAAAAGTGCGTATCGACCTCCAATTTCAACTCGGTAGAGCCTCCGTTCATAATGGCTATGCGTTGCACCTCTCGCTCGCCCGACAATCGCACCGTATCTTGGCGCAAACGCAACACGCCACGAGTGTAGGGATAGTAAAAGCTCTTATCCTCCGCAGCGGTTACCATACCCGTCAGGGTCAGCACGGTCGAAGGTCTCTCGTTCGAGAGATTCGTATACAGCAACACTCGCTGACGAACTCGCCCTGCGTGACCTCGAGGGTAGTATTTCAACGCTACTACAACCTCCTCCTTCGGGGCTAGCACTCGTTTTGCACTCTCCGCCTTCAAGCAACCACAGGTACTCTTAACCTGCGTTACCACAATCGTATCTGCGCCCGAATTACGGAGTTTGGCTCTACCCTGCCACACGCCCGACATTTCGTCTATCGTGCCGAAGCTAACTACATCATTTACAAATCGTAACGGAGAGTCTTCAACACTATTGAACTCCGATGCTTCGAGGAGTTTTTCTTGCGAAATGATGCGTATCTGCGAACTCAACAGTTGCACAGTACAAAGCAACATTACCACTATTGCTCCCCTTCGCATAGTTCTCCGTTTTTCGTTTTCAGTTTTCCGTTTTTTTTACAACCAGCCGTCCGACTTGCGAACTGTTATATTGAACGAGTGCTCCTCGCCATTGCTTGCCTTGATCGAAGCCTTGGTTGCACCAACACGCAAGCCCGAGAATACAAGATTCTCACCCTCAGCCTTCTGTGTAGCGATGTGGGTATCATCGATAGTAACCACATAGGTCAAATTCTCGCCATCTACAAAGTATTTTGCAGGATTAACCGCAATAGTATCGCCCATCTTGATAACGAGATTAGGGAAGTGCATCTGCACACCAGCCTTCTCGCCACCGATAGCCGCAAGGAACTTCGCTGCATTGACCTGACCTGCACCCATCTCACCCTTGAACGGAGCGAGCGGCAGCTGCATAGGCTGCAATGCACCGATATCGGCAACGTAACGATAGTATGTCTTGTAACCCTTCATATAATCGTCGATTGGGGTTACATTCTGCGCATCGTACAACATCTGGCGAATCTCCTCCGCCTTGAAGTGCTTGCGCAACTTGGTTGCATACGACAAACCGAGAGCCAACACGCCCGAAACGTGAGGACACGCCATCGAAGTACCCTCCATATAGCCATAACCCGACTCGCTGATATGGTCAGGCAAGGTCGAAAGGATACAACCTACGTCGCCATACTTACCCGTCACAGGGTTGAGGTAGTCGTAGTGGTAGTCTTGGTCGCCACCCGGAGCTGAGATTGTTGTACCTGGGCCATAGTTGGTATAGGTTGCAGGGGTAAAGTCTGCCGAGGTTGCTGCCACCGACACGCAATACTCTGCTGCGCCAGGGAAGCCTGCCATAGGTGCACACTCATTACCCGCAGCAAACACTGCAATACCGCCCTCTATAACGCCATTTGGCGAGCCTGCATTGTTGATGAAGTAGTCGAGCGCCTCCTTCTCGATAGGCGAGCCAGCAATCCACTCCTCCTCCGAAGCGTAGCCTGCAGGTCCCCACTCATACTCGTGTACTGCACCCGAGACATATCCCCAGCTACACTGCATAATAACAGCGCCGTTGTCGGCCGCATACTTCATTGCTCTAACAACGTTCAAAAGGCCTGTTGAGACATTTCCCGAGAAGATTTGACAAACCATAATCTTCACACCGCTGTTCGGAGTACCGTCGCCACCAGCGATGGATGCAACACCGATATTATTATTGTTTACGGCTGCGATAGTACCCGCAACGTGTGTTCCGTGTCCCGAATCGTAGTAGCCATCCCAGGTAATCTTGCCTGTCTCGCTAACGAAGTTATAGCCGTGCTTATCGCCCTTGTAGCCGTTACCGTCCTGGTCGTCGTTCCAAGTGCCATTCTCGGCAGGATTAACCCAAATATTAGCCTTCAAGTCGTCGTGCTCGATAAAGATACCCTCGTCGAGTACCGCAACGATAACCGAGCTGTCGCCCGTAGTCTTCTTCCACGCATCAACAACCTGCACGTCTGCTCCTGCTACAGCCTTACCTCCGAGTTCAGCCATCGTGCCGTCATTCTCGATATTCCACTGCTTGCCGTACAACGCATCGTTGAACGAGCCCTGCAAAGCACGAGTCGAAGCCGACATCTTGGTGTAAGCATCCTTCGACAACGGCATAGCCTTCTTGGTGTTAGCACGCTTTACTGTGCGGTTTACGTCGACCTTCTGCACCTCGCCGAGTTGCGAGAAGCGACGAGAGACCTCCTCTACAGAGTAGTCGTTGCTGTAACGCACTACATACCACAAGTGCAAGCCATCACGCACAGTGCGCTCCTCGTGTCGATTATCGACAGGGAATACTCGAGAAATCTCGAAGCCGCCGATAATCTCGAGCAACTCATCTACGCTGCTTACACCACTGCGTGTAACGGTCGAACGAACTGCACCAGACTCCTCAAGCAAGGCTGCCACATCGGGCGAGAATTTCACCAATATCTCGCCTGCGGTGTAGGCCTCCTCAACAGTCGGAGCGTTCTCAATATCGATACTCTGCTCCTTAACGCAAGCAACAAGCACGAAGAGTGCGCTCAACGCAACTACAAATATCTTACTATATCTCATCATATTCATCTCCTTTACTTCGCTATAGTTCCATCATCTTCAGTCGAGGTATCCTCCTCGATAGTGTTAGCCAACTTCTTGTTCGGATACCAATCCTTGTAGTAATCAACAAGGCTCGCAGGCTCATTCGAGAAGCCCGACTTAGTACCGTCGCTCCAGCGTCCCTCCTGCGGGAAGATAAGGCTGAATGGTACCCACCAATCGAGTGCAGGGTGCATAAGCAACCACTTTGGAGCCTCACCCGAAAGGCGGTTGTGGTTGATACGGAAGGTCTTAGTCGTAGGCATAACCTTAGGTGTGCCAACCAACGCCATAGGCAAGGTATCGGCTGCGATAACCTCCTCTTCTGTCCACTTTGGTACCTCTGGGTCGTTCTCGAACGATGGTAACTCGCCGTGCAAGTAGTTAACGCTAAGCACCAAAGTATCCAAGCCCCACTTCAAGAGATGCTCAGGGAACTTCTCCTCCTCGATAAGGCCACCGAGCTCCTCGGTCTTATAGCGAGTATTCGCCAAGTCCGATACTGCGTGACGCTGCTGTGCATTCAACACCAAAGCACGAAGCTTAGGGAAGTTCTCCTTCGTAATAATCGAAGGTACTCGCTGGAAGTTGTTCGAACCGAGGTCGAGATACTCCAAATTCTTGAGGTTTGTGAACTCCTCAGGCAACTCCGACAAACCGAATGCACCAACGGTCAAACGTTTAAGGTCGGTAAGCTTGCAGATGTGCTCGCCGATATTGATGCTCTTGAGCATCGAGTTCTCGTTCGAGAAGATGTAAATCTCCTCAGCTGCGGTGAGGTACTGCACCTCGTATGGCAAGCCCTCGTAAGAGTTGCAGAGGAAAATCTCTACTCGCTTGACACGACCAACCTTCTCGGGAGTACAACCCTCCATACGATCACTCCACAATGTGATTCCGTTCCAACGATTCATCGGCACCGATGTATCCCAAACTGTCCAGCACTGCATTGTGTTAGCGATATTGAGCAACGCCAACGAGTCGCCAGCACGAGTGTCAGGAATAATAGGCTCGGCAGCCTCCTGCGAAACGTGCAATACGTCGCTCTTAGCTACGCTGATAGTGTTGTCGGTAGGAACGAACTCGATATCGGCCAAACGAACCTCTGCCGAGTTGTTAATCTTCCAGTTGAAGCGCACCTTAACCTCACGAGGACGAATTCCTCGATCCAAGTTGAGTTGATACGCCTCGCCCAACTTCGATGCTGGTTCACGAGAGATCCAATGCTGAGCGCTCTGCGGAATCTTAACCTCGAATGGGAAGTTGGTCTTAACCACAACGTCGAAGTAGCGCTTGCCATACTCGGCAAACTTCTTCACATCGACACTTGTTCTATCAACCTCGATTTCGTATTTGTAACCCTCCTGCTTTACGGTTACACGCTGCTCCTTGTTGGTCACAACATTGCGAATCGAAACCACAGCCTGACGAGGCGAAGCGGTCAAAGCCGAGTCGATGATAAAATCGCACTCTACAGTACCTCGACCATTCGCTGGCGATACTGCAATCCAAGGGTTTGGATCGCCATTCGACTGCATACCCACCGAAGCAACCCACTCGTCGCTAGACTGGATGCGAATCTTCTTCGCACCGCCCGAAGCACCAACCTCGATAGTGTTGATGTCGGTCTTGAAATCTACGACACCAGGATCGTTCGTACAAGCAACTGTAGCGAGTGCTACAACTGCTAAAATCAATATATTATATCTTAACTTCATACTCATTCCTCCGCTTTTAATCCAACATTACATCGCAATTCAAGATTGTCTGCGTCTTATCGTAGTAGAGGATATATGCGCCAACCTGCCAAGCGTAGCAGATATCCGAAGCGTCGAATACGATGTTCGGGTTGTCGCTGATATCCAGATAGTAGCACAATGTCGAGATTGTATCCTCAATCACCTGCAAGTCGTTCGAGCCGAGGTATAAACCTCGCAAACCCTTATGCTGATAGATGCCCTGTGGCCACTCGCTCAAGCAACGCTCGCCCTTCTCGTTGCGCTGACTACGCACCGAAAGCACTGTCAAAGACTCAGCATCGAGCGGATAGTAAGGGAACGCCGAGAAGCGGTTGAACGAGAGATCAATACCATACAAGTATGGCATATTTCCTGCGTGGAAATCCTTTGGCATATCCTTCAAACGGTTGTACGAGAAGTCGAACGACATATGGTTTACCGCATTTGCGTGCGAGAAGCAACCCTCAGGAATCTCCTCGATCTGGCAAGCGCTAACCAAGATGTACTCAAACAACGAGTTCGACTTAGCGAATGCTGTCGGATACTTCTTCAACGGGTTCATCGACAATGTCAAAGTCTTAACCTTGATACCCTTGTACGAGCCATCCTCCTCGCCCTCGAAGCCTGTAATCTGGTTACCAGCAAAGCTTACCGAGTTCATCGTATAGAGGTTGTTCGAGTTGAAGATGTTCGGCACCTTTGTCAACTTGTTGTAGTTTACCGAGAAGTTCTCCACGTCGTCGTATCCACAGAAGTAACCCTCACTATCGTGCGGTATATACTCAATCTGGTTGTTGTCGAGGTAGAGCTGAATGAGCTGCACCTCCTTACCGAGAGCATCTACGTGCTTAATCTCGTTGAACGCCAAGTCGAGCAAGCCCATAGCCTCGAAACCGCCACGGCTTGCACCAAACCACGCCTTATCCAACTTCGAGAGTCTATTCTCACGAGCGTAGAGAATCTCGATATTCTTGCGTGAAGCGCCCTTTGCGAGAGCCTCGATACCTGCCTCAATCTCAGCCGAGCTCCACTGCTTGTTGTTCGAGATATTTATCGAACGCAACAACGGCAACTCGCCAATCTGTGTTGGGAAGGTCACCATCTTCGGGCAGTTGTAAATCTCGATCGAGGTGAGCGACTCGAGATGAACAATCGAATCTGGCAACGAAACGAGCTCGCCATTAGCGATATTGAGAGTCTCAAGCTTCTTCAAGCGACCAATCTCCTTCGGCAACGATGTCAAGCCATTGCGCAAAGTACCGTGATTCATATCGAACTTCTGGATAGTCTGTGCTCCACTCTTCTTGTCGATAACATCGTACTCCTTGCCACCCTTCTCATAGTGCGAGATAGCAGGCGAAGTCAAACCGTGCTCCATCAAGGCACGAGCACAAGGCTCCGACATCTGGATAGCAGGGTGAATCGAACGCAAATATGCACGCTGATCGTCGAACAAGTTGCGCATACGCTCTGCGTGCGAGCGCTTCATATCGAGCGACGGGTCATACATTATATTGGTATCGTTGTGAGTACCGAGATTGAGCACCACCAACTCCGAGAGCTGTCCGATAGCTGGCGAGAGTTCGCCACGGAAACCGAAGTTACTCAAGTCGAGGCTTGCGATACGGCCATTCGAGTGCACCTGTACACCTGGCTGCTCACACCACAAATCGACATCCTTATTGAAATCCCAATTTGTACCACGAACGTAGCTCTCGCCATCGTAGCTCCAATTTGGGCCATCGAGACTCTTCCAAATCTCGTACAAGGCGTAGTTATCCTTGATATACTCATCGCTCTCGTATAGAGTAACCTTAACCTTTGTCTTTGTAACGTCGTTATCCACAATCGAGAACTCCGAAAGTGCTGGCTTGTCGTTTACCTCCAACACGCCTGTAGACTTGTCGGTCTTAGTGGTATACGATACTACACGATAGGTGTCGGCCTCGAGCATAACAAGCGAGTCGCAGAGGATAGACGACGTCTTATAGCCGTGCTTATCGCTCTGGTAATCCTCCTCGTCGAAGTGCTGCGAGAACTTAGCCTTCAAGTTCTCCAATACGATAGGGTCGCCAATGGTTGCACCGTTACGTACCTTCTTAATCGCAAGGTCTACATACTTAATCTCGTCGAAAGTGTACTCCACACCTCGCTCGCCACGAGTTGGGATATTCTCAAACTCCGAGAAGTCCTTAACCAAAGTGAACTGCACACGGCCACGCTGGGTTACATCAACCGTAACGTCGTGGATGGTCAAGCCACCTGCAACAACCGAGAACTCACGCTTCGAGCTCGGTACAAAACGAGCCAAAACCTTATCCTCGGCATCGAAGAGGAGAACGGTACCCAACTTATAATCGCCTGTAAGGAGCTTCAACTTGTCGCTACGGAGACCATACTCCGCAGTTGTCGAATTTGCTGCCGAAAGCACCAAAGTCTGGCGAATGGCACGATTGTTTACGTCTGTAAGGTTAACCTCAATCTTGCACGCCTCGGCCAAATAGATATCGAACGGCTCGTAGTCCGCACGAGAGGTCGAAGGGGTGTAGGAGGCCTCCTTGTAGAGTTTGAACTGAACATATCCGTAGTCACGCTCGCTCAAGTCCACCTCGGTGGTTGTGGTACAAGCCGAGGCAAACAACATTGCAAGCAACACTGCAAATATGTCTATTTTGAAAATCTTCTTCATCAGAAAAATTATTTATTTCGCTTGTTTACTTTTGCTACGCTACTACTTTGCGTCGTTCAACACAAAGAGAATACGGATAAACTTCTTGCCCGAGCCGTCTGCACAGAGCAAGTCGCACTTTCCGTTAGGAATATCGGCAACCTCGACACCCTCCTTGAGAGTGAGAAGAATCTCGCCTGTCGAAGCATCCTTACCGAACTCCAAAACATCCGAGTATGAATACTCGTCGCTGTTCTGCTCCTTATGGATATTAGACACGGTGCCAATCTCGAAGCCCGAAATATTCAAAGCCGCCTTAGCAGGAGTCTTGAGCAACTCTGCCGAAGTGTAGGTAAGGCAATACTGCGCCTCGATACCCCACTCGGTATCGTAGTCTGCGCTTGTGCTCTCCAACTTCGAGAGGGTTGCGCCCGCTGCGTTAGCAACCTCGGCGCTAACGAAGTTCACCAAGTAGTCAACCTCCTCGCCACCCTCGGCAGCCGCAATCCAGTCGAATACGAGATTTACGGTGTAGCTGTGCATCTCCTGACCTACTGCGCTGATATTCAAGGTCTCGGTACGAGTCAAGCCCGCAACCGAAGCGCCCTCAGCAAGGCGTACGTACCAGATATCCGACTCCTCGTTGTGCTCGAATACGAGATTCTGAGTACCGCTACCGAAACCACCGTAAACCTCGGTATAGCCTGTAAACTTTAATGCACCACCCAAGTAGCCCGAAGTGAGGCTCTCTACAGTCGAATAGGTCAATGTGCTTGAGTAGCCATTGTCCTCGAATACGACACCCTTCTCAGCTGCCAACTCAGGGTTTGCAAGCTCCATCTTAGTCTCGATAACTATCTCAGCATTAGGATCGTAGATGAAGTATACCGACACTACAGCGTCGCCATTTTCATCCTCGATATTTACATAAGCCTCGTAGCCTACGCCCTCGGTAAATACTGCGTCAGACTTCTTGTAGTCCATACTCAAGCTGAACATCTTGTAGAGCTTCTCTACACCCTTATCATCAGTTACCTTGCGAGTAAATGCACGCAACTCGAGCCACTTGGTGTTCTCGGCAATAGGAGCGAACTTACCCTCCTTATTCTTTACATATACAACATAGTTGAAGAGCTTATCGAAGTCGTGCGCTACAACATAGTCGCCATACAACGCATCCGATGCAGCCAAGTACTTTACAGTGTACTTGTTAGGAACATTTACGAATGGGCCATTCTCTGGGTGACCACCCTCAACAAACTGCGACAAAATATTCTCAAAACCCTCAGGAGCCGAGCCATATACGTCGATCTCGTACGGAGTAATTGGAATAGTCAACTTTGCGATGCTCTGGGTGTAAGTCTCCAAAGTCATATCCAATGTGAAGGTAATATCCTTCGCATAGCTCACAATACCCTCACGAACATTTACCACGATAGTGTGCTCGCCTGCCGCACCATAGAACTGAGTATCGGTGCTGGTGTAGCCATCATCATAAGTATAGGTAAGAGTTGCATATACTGCAGCCTCGGCCGACAACGATACCGTCCAAGCCTTGTCAGTGGTAAAGGTTACATCATACGACTTACCCGACTCTACGGTAATCTCCTGCAACTCAGGGAATGTAGGTGCAACGGGTGTATTGTCTCC
>JAFYQY010000193.1 GCA_017559685.1 Alistipes sp. | reverse complement strand
CATCGTTGTTCTACAATAAAATCTACGCCTACGACCTTATTATGGAGCGAGATGGCAACACCTCGATGTTAGACTTTGCGGCCGATGCGGTGGCTCGAGCAGAACGAGAGATAAACGAGAATAGCGACCAATATCAATCGGATGCGTTGGTGGGCTATTTCGCACGCAAAAAGGCGCTTACCGAGTACGAGATGAAGATTGCCTCGATGCTGTCGTTGTCGGCATCACGTGACTCTTTGAAGGTTGTTATGTCGGAGTTGAAGAATCGAGACTATCGTCTCTCGAAGCTCTCGCTACAACGTCGCAGCTTTATCGAATACGAGGATATATCGGTAAAAACTCCAACCGTATATACGGCTAAAAATCCTGTACCTCGCACCAAAGTCTACGACTACGGTACAATCTATCGTATTCGTATAGGTCTCTTCTCGAAGCGACCAAATATTTCGGCATTGCGAGGCGTTATGCCACTCTCCTACTCCGATTCCTACAATGGCAATATGATTGCCTATTTCGTTGGCGGTTTCCGCACCGAGCAGGAGGCAAACGAGGGTGTTGCATACCTCAAGAAGTTGGGCTTCAAGGAGCCTATTGTTGCGGTATGGGTGGATGGAGAGTACTACCCTACAGTTGATGATATGCGTCGTTCGCAGAGTCTCTACAACTTGGAGATTTCGGGCGTAGCAACTCTTACCGAGGAGATGAAGTCGAAGATATTGTCGCACAAGAGCGACTGCTCGATATCTCGTATCGGCACAACCTTCGTTGTGGGTACTTTCGACGGAAAGTCAGCGGCTGAGACCGTCGCTACCGAGTTGCAGAGCTTGGGTGGCAATATTGTGGTGAAAATTTCAAAAAAGACAAACTAATATGAAGCGATTTTCGATTTTGGCATTCGTCGTTATGCTCGTAATGCCGTTTGCAGTTCTTGCAGAGAACAACCCAAAGGCTGACGAGAAGGCTCAGATTGTAGTTGGCAATGCTCGATTTACGGTGCTTACTCCACAGATGATTCGTATGGAGTGGGCCGAGGGTGGCAAGTTCGAGGATAGAGCTTCGCTCACCTTCGTAAATCGTAAGTTGGAGGTGCCAGCATTCAAGGTGAAGCAGAGCAAGTCGAAAGTGACTATTTCGACCTCGAATGTAACTTTGACCTATGTTAAGGGTGAAAAGTTCTCGGCAGAAAATCTCTCGGCAGAGATTTTGGTTGCGGGCAAGAAGGTTGTATGGCATTACGGCGATGAGGATACCCAGAACTTGATGGGTACAACCCGTACGCTCGACCGCTACTATGGCTCGCAGGAGCACCCACGAAGCTATAAGCGTCGTAGCTCGATGGAGAAGGGCTTGCTCTCACGTGCAGGTTGGACAGTAGTTGACGACTCGAAGCGTCACCTCTTTGTGCCGGTTGAAAATCATTGGAAGAATTGGGTTGAGTGCCGTCCTGAGGGCGACCGTCTCGACTTGTATCTTTTTGCGTACGGACACGAATACACTAAGGCGTTAAAGGACTATACGCTCGTTGCGGGCAATATTCCGTTGCCTCCGAAGTATGTATTCGGTTATTGGTGGAGCCGCTATTGGCAATACTCGGACAACGAGTTGCGTGAGTTGGTCGAGACTATGCGATCTTTGGATATTCCAATCGATGTGTTGATTATCGATATGGATTGGCACGAGACGTGGGGCTTGACTGCAAAGAATACAAAAAAGGATGAGTATGGCCAGCGTTTGGGTTGGACTGGCTACACCTGGAAACCACAGCTTTTCCCTTCGCCTGTAAACTTCCTTTCGTGGTGCCACAAGCAGAACTTGAAGACATCGCTTAACCTCCACCCTGCTTCGGGTATTATGCCTTACGAGGAGCCTTACAAGCGCTTTACCGAGGCTTATGGCTGGACAGAGGAGGGCAAGAGCGTGCCTTACAAGATGTCGGATATGAAGTGGGCAGATGCCTATTTCAATACCGTGCTTGAGCCTATCGAGAAGCAGGGCATCGACTTCTGGTGGCTCGATTG
This sequence comes from Alistipes sp., assembly GCA_017559685.1. The sequence continues at coordinate 9,972 of JAFYQY010000193.1, read as the reverse complement.
GCAGCAGTGGGCAAACAGCAAATATGTGAAGGGCTTGAGCAATACATTCTGGCTCAACCACACCTTCGATCACCATATGGCCGAGAAGGGCAATGAGCGACCTTTGATCTACCACCGTTGGGGCGGTCTTGGCTCGCACCGCTACCAGGTAGGTTTCTCGGGCGATACATATATCTCGTGGGAGTCGTTGGCATTCTTGCCGTGGTTTACAGCTACTGCATCGAATGTGGGTTACGGCTATTGGGGACACGATATCGGCGGTCACTACTTCCATAAGGAGGATGTGAACAAGGTTGATCCTGAGATGTATCTCCGTTGGTTGCAGTATGGCGTATTTACCCCGGTGTTCAAGACCCATTGCTCGAAGGATGCCAATATCGAGCGTCGTATTTGGCAGTTCCCTGACCATATGTTAGATATGCGTGCGACAATGCATTTGCGCTATGCACTCGCACCGTACATCTACAATGCTGCTCGAGAGACTTTCGATACAGGTGTATCGATGTGTCGCCCAATGTACTACAGCTATCCTGAACACGACTTGGCATACTCGATGAAGGATCAGTATATGTTTGGTAAGGATATCCTTGTTGCGCCAATCGTTGCGCCTGCCGATAAGACTACAGGCTTGGCAACACGCAAGGTGTGGTTACCAAAGGGTAAGAAGTGGTTCAATATGGTTAGTGGCAAGATGTATGAGGGTAGCGACAAACTTGTTGATATCCACTGCTCGCAGGCCGAGAATCCATACTTTGTTGAGGCGGGTGCAATTATTCCGATGTATCCTAAGTCGGTGCGTAACTTGCAGGTGGCAAACAACTCCTACGTATTGACTTTCGTTCCTGGTGGCGATGGCGAGACTGTAATCTACGAGGATGACGGCAAGTCGAAGGACTACTCTACTGCCTACACTACTACAAAGGTTACAAAGCGCACAGATGGCAATAAGGTTGTTATCACAATCGCTCCTCGCAAGGGCTCGTTCGAGGGTATGTCGGCAACAACATCGTATGAGTTGCGTCTGCCTGCAAACTATCCTCCAACATCGGTACGTGTTGATGGCAAGGAGTTCAAGTACAACCGCTATGCCGAGGTTGGCGAGTGGGGTTACGATGGTTATACCCTCGCACCATACATTCTCGTGGGAGAGATTGACAATGCGAAGGGTTGCACTGTTGAGGTTGAGTTCGCAGAGAGCGACTTGGCTCAGCAATCGAAGTTGTACGGCATTCAGGGCGTAGTAAATCGTTGCGTGCCACTCACCGCAGAGTTTAAGTTGGCTTATGGAACGCACTACGATTCGATGGCTATGTTGCCAGATTTCTATATGAATGTATCGCAGGCTCCAAACTTTATTATGGAGTTTCCGCAGTCTATCCACAAGAGCCTTGAGAACTACTACAAGTCGCTCGAGGAGTGTCTCAACGAGATTGAGAAGATGGAGAAGTTCCCAGCCGAGTTTCGTGCTCGTGTTAAGGCGTTGCTAACAAAACAATAAAAAGATAATACAATGATTAAGAATGTCGTTTTTGACCTTGGAGGAGTGGTTGTAGCTCACAATGCCGAGAGTTTTAAGGAGAAGCTCGGAGATTTCTTCAGCTTCGTCTTTGGCCCCGATAGCAAGTGTGTTCCTTCGTTTTGGAAGGATTACGATATGGGGCTGCTAACAATAGATGAAACGGCTGCCGAGGTGGCTAAATTCCGCAACTGCACAGTCGAGACTGCAAAGGAGCATATGCTCTACGCTATTTCGTTGCAGGAGGAGGTTGAGCCAACAGTAAAACTTATTAAGGAGTTGAAGGAGAAGGGATATAAACTCTACGTTCTCTCGAATATGTCGAAGGAGTATATCGAGTTTTTGCGTAAACTCCCAGTGTTCGAGTGTTTCGATGAGCAGATCGTATCGTGTGAGGTGCATATTGGAAAACCCGACCACGGAATTTATGAATGCTTGCTCACAACTTATGAGTTGAACCCTGCCGAGACTATATTTATCGACGATAGATATGATAATGTTGAGGCTGCCGAGGAGGTAGGCATTGTGCCTTTCCACTTCGATCGTTGTAATCCCGAGGAGGCTTGCGAGGCGTTGCGAAAGGTAATTTACGGATAAGAAGAAACACTAAGATAAATGGAGGAAATTTTGGAAATGGAGTTGTCGCACCCACACTACGATGTAGTGGTTATTGGTGGTGGTGCGGCTGGTTTGATGGCAGCGGGAACTGCTGCTCGTACTGGCAAGAAGGTTTTGTTGCTCGAGAAGATGGAGAAGCCAGCTCGTAAGGTGCGTATCACAGGTAAGGGCCGTTGTAACCTTACAAATGCTCGCCCTGTTGAGGAGTTTGCAGAGAATGTACGCACAAATGGCGAGTGGTTGCACGTTGCTATGTCGGAGTTTACAAATCGTGCCACAATGCGCTTCTTCGAGCGTATGGGCGTGAAACTCGTTACCGAGCGTGGCGAGCGTGTATTCCCTGCAAGTGGCAAGGCTGCAGATATTGCTAATGCGTTGGAGTTCTACTGCCGTGACTACGATGTGGATATTCAGTGCCACAGCCGGGTAACCGATATCATGATATCGGACGGTAAGGTCTACGGCTTGAAGTATATGAATAAGCGTGGCTATCAGCGCAAAATCGAGGTTGAGAATGTGATTATCGCAACGGGTGGCGTATCATACCCTGGTACAGGCTCTACGGGCGATGGCTACACCTTTGCTGACCGCTCGGGACACAAAATTGAGGATGTACGCCCATCGCTTACACCGCTCAAGTCGAACCATCCGCAGATGGAGTATATCAACAACGTATGGCTCAAGAATGTCAATGCGAAGTTGGTCATTGCGGGCGAGTTGGTGCGTGAGGAGTTTGGCGAAATGTCGTTCTCGGATCGTGGCTTGGAGGGTGCTGTAATTCTCCGTTTGAGCCGTGATGCGGTTGATGCTCTGCTCGAGGAGAAGAGTGTGAAGATTGAGCTCGACTTGAAGCCAGCCTTGACCGAGGAGATTCTTCGTGAGCGTATCAAGCGTGAGGTTGCCGAGATGAAGCCTGAGGACTTCTTCGCCGAGTTGGTGCGCCGATTGGTGCCAAAGCCACTCGTTGTGCCTATCTGTAAGGAGTTGGATGTTCACTCACGTCTCTATATCTCGAAGGTTTCGGATAAGGAGTTTGAGCGACTTATCAAGGTGTTGAAGGGTTGGTCGTTCCCAATTTCGGACTATGCGCCATTCGAGTATGCGGTGGTTACTGCAGGTGGTGTAAGTTGCTCGGAGGTAAACGAGTATACTATGGAGTCGTTGAAAATCAAGGGTATGTACTTCGCCGGCGAGGTGCTCGATGTTGATGCAAATACCGGTGGATACAACTTGCAAATCGCATTCTCGACAGGTCACTTGGCGGGATTGCTCAAAAAATAGGAGGATTGAATTATGACGGTCAGCGGTCGTAATCTTGGTCGTAGACTGATGCTGCTTGGCGATAGAATTGCTCGCATCAAGTACCGTAAAGGTCACGGAGTGCACTCGCCATTCGTGTATGGCTTTGTGCGTAAGGCTCTTATGGCAAAAGCGCTCTGCGAGGGGTCGGGTGCGGCTCTCTACGATAGCCTTATTGCCGAGAATATGAAGGAGAAGCGTGCGAGAGAGTTGCACAACCTGCTTGCATATATCGAGGGGCAGAGCTACTCGATCAACGAGGTCGAGGGCGACCTTTCGATACTTTTGGCCGACTACCCTACCGAGCAGTTGCGTAAGGCATTGGCGAAGGCAAAAACCGAGGGCGTAACGCTTGTTATTTGCCAACCGTATCTCAATCGTGAGCGCCAGAACGAGGTTAAGACGTTGATTGACGAGCATCGCTCGACAACGGTGGATAATCGTGCTTATATTCTGTTCTTTAACAACCATTTACCAAAACAGCACTATCGCTTATGAAACTCTATACCAAAGGTGGGGATAAGGGACGCACTTCGCTTATCGGAGGTGAGCGTGTAAGCAAAACCGATCTTCGTGTCGAGGCGTATGGCACAGCCGACGAGTTGCAGGCAAATATCGCCTACTTGGCCGATAAGATGATGCACGAGAAGGTTTTACTCCCCTATGTCGAAGATTGTCGTAAGATTTGCTCGTTGCTGATGAACGCCTGTTCGTTGTTGGCTGTGGGTAGCAACTGCGAGCATAAAATGCCCGAGATTACCGAAGAGCATATCGCTTGGTTGGAGGGTCGCATCGACGCTTTGCAAGCGGAGTTGAAGCCTGTGGAGTTCTTTACGATTCCGGGCGGTTGCGAACTTGCATCATTGTGTCACATCTGCCGCACGGTGTGTCGTCGTGCCGAGCGTCGAGCTATTGAAGCTGCCGAATGCCACGAGATAGAGTGTGCGGTTTTGGTGATGCTAAATCGCCTCTCGGATTATCTCTATGCACTATGTCGTACGATTACTGAACGACTTGAGGCAGAGGAGGTTCTGTGGCGTCCGTAAAGGCATATCGGAGATGAGAAGATATATTGTCATACTGGTTGCTCTCTTCGCTTTGCTCTGTGCCGATGCAGCGAATGTTCGTGGCACGGTTACTTGCGACGGTAAGGGTGTTGAGGGCGTTGTTGTTTCTGACGGCATAAGTGCTACTCGCACAAACGCTAAGGGTACGTACAAGTTGAAAATCGATAACAAACGCTCGCACTTTGTCTATATCTCGGTTCCTTCGGGCTACGAGGTACCATCTAAGCGAGGTTTTATGCCCGATTTCTATCATTCGTTGAGCGAAAAGAAGCGTGAGTATAACTTCTCGTTGAAGGCGGTAGATCAATCGAAATATCACCTTATCGTGTCAGCCGATATCCACGTTCGCAATAGAGCAATGACCAAGAGTGAACCGTTGCGACAGATGCCGTTGAGTAATCCTGTCGGTGAGCTGGATTCGACAACGTTTGCTCGCACCTATATGGCTACGTTGCGTAATTATGTAGCGCAGTTGCCTTCGGATGCGAAGGTTTACGGATTAAATCTTGGCGATGTGAGCAACGAGTCGCATTGGCGAGGAAGATATGGTGGCGACCTGGATAACTTTGTCGAGGTGTGCCGACGTAGTGGAATGCCTATACAGACCTATAACGTGATAGGCAATCACGAACACGATATGAAGGCCAAGGATATATTCAACGATGATGATACCGAGGCTGAGTTGGAGTATATGAGGGTGTTTGGCCCAACATACTACTCATTTAATATTGGCGGAGTGCATTACGTTGTTCTCGACAATGTAAAATACTGCAACCACAAATCGGAGGGCAAGGATCGCAATTACGAGGTGCGATTTACGCAGGATCAAATCGATTGGGTTAAGCTCGATGCTACGCTGATGCCTAAGGATACCAAACACGTTGTTTTCGCTTGGCATTGCCCTTCATATCGACGCTATTTGAAAGGCAAGTCGAAGCACAATGCCGATGATATAGTGGCGGCCTATGCGTCGCATAGCTTGCCAATGACAATACTTACGGGGCATAACCACCAGTCCGAGGTTGTGAAGGTTGCAAACTACCCTAACACGACGGAGTATATCCACCCATCGGTGTCTGGCTCGTGGTGGTACTATTCGCTCTGTAGCGATGGTGCTCCTGCGACATTTACCCGCTACGACTTCGAGAATGGTGCGCTCTACGGCCGTGAGAGTGTAAACTTCACAAACCACACCGAGCAGAAGTATCGCCTTTATAATAAGGGTGTATTCAATAAGAACGGCGAGCAGGTTATTCGATTGAATATCTGGGATTGGCACGCAGAGTGGCATTTCGAAGTATACGAGAATGGTCGAAAGGTGGAGAAACCACACTTCCGTAATATTCGTGCCAAGGATTCTTTGTATGATGAAATGCGTGAGGCTACGGGTAACGGAATCAAGAAGTTTGGCTTCTTGAAAACGGCTACAACTTACCATATATTCGAGTATAAGCCACAGGTTGCAGATGCCGAGATACGCATTGTGGCGACCAACGAGTTTGGCAAGGAGTATTTCAGTGTAACAACCCGTATGGAGTAAAAAAGTATCGAAAAATCGCAGTTTGATAAAAATATGTACGTAACTGCTTGCATATCAGAAAATTTTTATACTTTTGCACTCGCTTAAAGCAGAAAGTACTAATAATTAAAAAGATAAGACTATGTATTGGACACTTGAACTTGCATCGAAATTGGAGGATGCACCGTGGCCAGCAACCAAAGAGGAGTTGATCGACTACGCAACTCGCTCGGGTGCGCCACTCGAAGTAATTGAGAACCTTCAGGAGATTGAGGACGACGGCGAGTCGTACGAGAGCATGGAGGAGATTTGGCCAGACTACCCTTCGAAGGAGGATTTCTTCTTTAACGAGGAGGAGTATTAAACAAGTTTATCGGCGTAAATTGCTGATTATCAGTGAGAGGAGCGAGGAAAATTTCCTTGTTCCTCTTATTTTTTAACCATATAAACTTGTCTATTTTCTATCTCCTGAGTATTTCCTCCCCCATAAATTTTGATTTCCTTGTCTATTTTTTATACCTTTGCAAAATCCTCCCCCATATTAGGAGGTGCTGAAAATTATGGGCAGACACAGACGAGAATCACCGATTGGAAGGTTAAGATTGAAGTATCCTAAAAATGGGTATGATAAGCAGAAACTTTATACGCTTTACTATGAGTACACTTGGTTGGATAATGCTCCAATACGAAAGGATACTCAGGTTAGAGTCCGTGTTGATGATTGGAATGAGAAAGGTAATATGGGAAAGGGGGAATTGCGTGCTTCCTTTGGTGGTGATTACAAGCGTGTAAATGCGATGCTTAACGGGCGGTTGCTTAAATATGATGCTACCCTACTTCAATATGCCCAAAAGCACCCTCATAGAATGTGTAAGGATATTATACATTCTATCCTATATGATGCTCCACTTACCCGTCAAGATGAAGGTAAGGATTTTATTGAATATGTCCTTAGTTGTCTTGCTTCAAAGCAGACAAAGAATAAGATAGGTAAGAGTAGATATGAGAACGGTAAGAGTTCTATGAATGGTTTTAGGGAATTCTTGATTGTTAAGAAAAAAGGAACCTATAAACCTGATAGCATTTATCTTGGAGAAATCAACCTCTCTTTGATAGATGACTATATATTATATAGACGAGAAGTAAAGAAAAATAAAGATGCTACGATTAATCACTCTCTAACCCCTATTATTGATGCTTGTGAAAGGGCAAAAGATGAAGGGTTAATAGATACCCGTGTCTATGCTGATATTAAAGATTGTCGTGTAGTAGAACAACCGATTCTCGATACTGAGGTATTTGACGGTAAGTCTTATCTAACAAAAGAGCAGTTACAACAGTTGGTGAATTTCTATAATCAAGATATAGAAGCAAGGCGGAAAGAGTATATAGAGATGTATTTGTTTGCATTTCATACAGGAGGTTTGAGAATGGTTGATATTATGACTTTGATGTGGAGTCATATTAACATAGAGAAAAAAGAGTTACGCAAGATTCAGGTAAAAACTGCATCAGGTAAACTTTCAAGGCATACAATACCTCTTACAGATGCTGCTATTGATATTCTTTACAGATGGAAGGAGCGTACCCGTACAAATAAGTTTGTTTTTGCTCTTGTAGAGGAGAATTTCAATATAGATGACAAAGACAATTTATATTATGAGAGAAATAAGTGTGATAAAAAGGTTAATCAATCTCTTAAAGTTGTAGGAGAAAGATTAGGTTTGGATATATCATTAACATTCCATACTGCACGACATACATTTGCAGTGCTTGCATTGAATGATGGAATGTCTTTATCTATGGTTAGTAGAATGTTGGGACATTCATCAACGGATATTACAGAAAAAGTGTACGCTGAGTATATGCCAACGACACTTGCAGAAGAACTTAATAAATTGGATTATTATTTTGTTCCGTCATTGACTGAATAACCCTCCCTCCCCTATTGCCATAGTATTTTTTCGTAAACCGCCTCTTGAAAATTCCTCAAATGGTTGGTGTGATTAGTTTACCCTATGTGCCGTGAAAATTTTTTTCAGAATTTTAGTCTTTTTTCAAGGTATCATACTATTTATAGTAAACTAACTAACTATGGCAAAAAGAATTTACCGAGAATTAAGTGATTCTGTAAAAAAATCCATTTTAGATTCAATGAAGGACTATCACAAAAATATGACATACGATAAAAAAATTGCCCTGAACAACAAGAAAAGCAATTCGTTAAAAAAGTATTGGGACGGAATTAAAAGCAAGGAGGAGCAAAATGATGTTCCCTTCTAAACAGCAACTCCCCCTCTATTTCAACAATATCCTATTGGTAAATTAAGAGATTAATAATCTTATATTTTATTAATAGGTAAACACTTATTAATGTATATTCAAGTAAAAAATTAAACAAAAATAACCTACAATTCAAGCAGGAGCATTGTAGGTTATAGGATTTTTTATCTATTTTTTGTAGTTATCCACCGCGAATGTTGGGTGAAGTCCAAATTGCTTATAAGCATTTCTCATTACCTCTTCTATCTTATTTATGTCCACCTCAGTTTTAGTATCAGGAACAACTATGGCATCGTGGATATGAACAACAGGGATTCTCTTTCTATACAATGACTTCAATACCTCACGGAAGATGCTTGATTCCAAAGTCATCATTATATTAGGTAATGCTCCTTTTTTTTCTTTATCTGTCATACGAATAATGCCATTGTGTTCAACTGCCATATTGTATTTCAATAGGAACTCCTTTCCCCGTTTGTTCTTAGTTGGATTTTTCCATTCAAGTATAATGTTGTACACATTTGGATAATCTCTTCTAAATTGCTGAGCAAACATTCCCTGACTCTCTGTACGAGCATAGAATACCTGTTTGAACAAATTTTGCTTCACTTTCCATCTTGGATACCTACCCTCATACTCTTTAACTATATCGTCCCAAAACCTTCCTGTGGTTGTTTTCCATAGGTATAGCAACTCATCATTTTCAAACTTTGCAAGAATCTGTTTTTCTATACCATTGCTATTCAATATATTACAGAGTTTTTCAATATCATAATGGTTGGAGGAGGAATTGAATATATCTGATAATTGTATGTTGTAAAGAATAGAAGATAATTTATATGATATACCTGTATCTAATTGCTTATATTTGTATAGAATGTAATTAAATAATAATGGGTGTGAGTTCTTACAGTCTATTTGAAATTTAATGTTTAAGAATCTCTTTAACTCTCTTTTCAAAGATGTTAAAATAGTATAAAATCTATAATTTCTATCTATTGTATTAATTTCTAACTTCTTATTAAAAGATTCTTTAATGTAGTTATAGTATATTTTCTTTTGTGATGTTCTTTTTCTTTTAGAGAAGTTAGTAAATCCTTCAATATCTACAATCTTAAACTTATTCAGGTTTTTAATATAAGTTTCTACAAAGGTACTACCGTACAAATCTTCAAAGGATTTAGAAGTTATTTTTCCCTCTAAAACCTTTTTTAATTTATCTTTTGTAGTCTCTTGATATTTAGCAATAGTCTTATTGTATGGATAGTCTATTTCAACTATATCACCTAATACTTTGTACTTGCGACAAGCAACACCAATAACATAAAAAGAAGTTACTGAAATATACCTTAATGCTTTAAGTGTTTCAATTAATATGTTGTAGTCAGAGTGTAATACTCCTTGTAAGATTTTTGTGCTTATACTAACACCGTCTGAATCATTGTCTATTTGGGTTATTTGCCTATAAGCAATAGTGTGTACAAGGTATGTTGCTTTGAAAAGGATACGGTGGAAATTCTGTAATGGTTCCCTTCCTTCTTTTGTTTGTATAGTCTTTACCTCAGTGTTACTGTACACGCTGATACTATCTTCATCAATACACTCTTCTCCCTTCCTACACAACTCACAGTATTTATTAATGACAGCATCATAATTAATACCTTTAATTG
>JAFYQY010000192.1 GCA_017559685.1 Alistipes sp. | reverse complement strand
TTACAGCACAATCGGTTCTGTCTAATATCCGTTCTTGTAATTCTCGAATCGAATCAGGGTTGCCTGTCCTCTAATCGCTACAATCCTTATAATCCCTATTATCCATATCGCCCCTATCGGCAAAAAAAAGTGGAAAGCTCTCCGCTCTCCACTCCAAATTCTTTTCACTCTTGCCCTAGAACAGATATGAATATCGTATACCCAAGGAGTACACCTCGTGACCAGTATAGCACTTGAGATAGACGTTGATGTCGTGGTGGCGGAAGCCCAAACCAGCCTGCAGTACCAACGGGAAGTCCAACCAAGTGGTTGAGTAGTAGTCGCTATAATATGAGTCGTATTCTCTATTGAACAAGAGGCTTATCTCGGTACCAGCGCCAATATACATCGACATTAAATCGTCTGGTAAAATATTCCAGTTGACCGTCAGAGGGAAATTCAAGAAGTTGCATCCATCGCATCGCATATACGATATTCCCGTCATAGCATTGAAGAGCGAGTCGTGACGCCACAATCGGAAGAGAAGACCCGTGTTAAACTCGAAAGAACCCTCCAAGTCGTAGCCGAAACCTATCGACGCACCGAGGTTGAAGCTATCCCAGCTGCCGCTGCCACTCTTGTACTTTTTCTTTGTGCCATACACACTCGACGAGTTACTGCTCGACTTATAGCCGCTTGACGACTTGCCTGTGCTTATCGACGAAGAACCTGAGCTATATACCGAGTTAACCTTCGGTGCACCCGCCATATTCAACACCGCACCCGATGTTCCCGAGATGTAGAATGTGCGACCATAGTAGGAGCCGTTGTGATTCACAACAACGTAGTTATTGCCATACTTCAACGGATAACTACGATTTGCATAGCCCTTGTACTGACCATTCACATAGACTATTGCGTTGTTGTAGACATACTTAATCAAGCAGTATTTGCTGTTGCTTGACTCCGAACTGCTCGATGAACTGCTTGACGAATAGCTTGACGACGAACTCGATGAGTACGACGTGGTCTTCTTCACGTTCAGCGAGAGATTCAGCTTCTTAGGTTTATTCTCCTCGATGGTTATCGACTGCTTCACAATCTCGAAGCCCTCCTTGCTGATTGATACGATGTGGTTACCCACGACAACCTTGTGTGTCAAAGGAGTCTTACCTACCACAACACCATCCACCGAAACCTCAGCATTTGCAGGGGTAGTATTTACGTCGAGAAGACCATATATTGGGGTTGGAGCGGTAATCTCGTAGCTCTGCTTCGCTGGCGTAGCCTCGATAGTCTTCGTAATAGAGGATGAGCGGTATCCCGCCTTGCGAGCCTCGAAGATGTATGGGCCCGCTTCGAGGTCTCCACTCCACGGCGAATACCCCTTCATCTTATCATTTACGAAAATTTGGAATTTGTCGCTCTCGCTACCCGACGTCAATGTTACGTTTGCAAAGTTCGGAACGAGCTCAGGGGCGTAGTCGAGAGTCTTGTTATCCTCGATAACCACCTTTGCCACGTGAGACTTGTAGAGGCTTCGCACGATGCTTACGGTGTGCTCTCCACTCGAGAGTTTGTTGCTGGTGATTGGCGTCTTGCCGACAAGGTTTCCGTCGATATAGACGCTTGCACCCTGCAACTTACCTGTGCTCGGCACCTTCAACCAACCAAATGCAGGTCGCAACTTAACCTTCAACTCGACCTTCTTGCCGCTGACGATAAACTCACCCTTCTCCTCGTGGTAGTCCTTTGCCGATACCGAGTAGGAGTACGAACCGTTGTTCATCATAGTCGATATCTCGCCATACTCGTTCGGAACATAGTTCTTGCCGTCGATAACTACGGTTGAGTTCTTTGGCTCCACCTCCATCAACAGGTACTGCGGAAGCGCCTGGTCGTGGTTGAGGTTTATTCTGAAGTGGATGTTGAGACTATTCACCTCGACCTCCTGCACATTCTCGAGCTTGCTCTCCTTGACCTTTATGACGTGCTTACCCGGGTATACATCACTGATAGTCAGGGTGTAGTGGTCTGATATTTTGCCTTTGAAAATGTCGTCGATATAGACTTCGGCGCCCACCGTATTTGAACTCACCACAATCGAATGTGTGGTGTTGAGCATAGCCTCGAGCTTGTACTCCTTGTCGCCCTCGAGGTCGAGCGATACCTCGTTCGAGTCGCCATACTTGTCGTGGTGGAGATAGAATCGGGCAGGGGCCTTTGCAGTCATCTCGATGATAAGACCGTTACCCTCGGTGGTAATCTGCTGCTTTGTTACAACAACGTTGCCGCCGACTGGTCGCACCGAGAGACCCGCAATCTCCTCTTTGGTCATTCGGTTGACGTGCATCTTGATGCGTGCGCAAGGGCGTCTCGACGGGTCTAAGCCTATTTTGTCGAGGTTTACACCTGTGATAACATCGGTCTGCACGGGTGTAAAACTGTTGGCATCAATCTCGATCAGCTGTCGAGACTGCGCCATAACCCAAAACGGAAAAATAACAGCAAGAAGCGTAAAAAAGTGTCTCATTTAATCTTAGTTTAGTCCGCCCTCGACAGAGATTGTTCGCTCAATCATCTGCTCGGCATTGTATGTAACATCTCGAGCCTCCTGCCAGATACGAACACGCACGAGAGGGTTTGCCTCCTTACGCATATCGATAGCCAGCGTCAGAATACCGTTGTCGGCGTAGTTGTTCGAGTAGTAGAGTTGATTTACCTGCACGGCGTAGATACCCTCCTTGGCGTAGTAGCCCTTCGCCACGTTGCACTCCTCGAAGCGAAGGTTGATAAACTCCTTGCTCTTGAAGCTCTTGTAGAGGTCGGTCATATACTGCGCCTTTGTCTTTACGGTGTACTCGGTCAGCGTGCCACCGAGTGCATCCACTCTATCCGAGAACTTTTTGTCGCTCGGTTTCCACACTCTACCCGTAACGATGTAGGCATCATCGGCAAAGACCTTTTGGATGTATTCGATATCTTTCAAGCAGTAGGCACTGCGGTAGTCCTCGAGGAAGGTGAGCAGGGTGAGACGAGCCTTGTCGTCCCAAGCCATAGCCATAATAGCCTGCTCGGTCTTGGCGCTAAGCTTGTAGGCCACAGACTCAATCTTGAGGGTGTTGTTGTTGATGCGGAAAACAACATCCTCGACAAACGAACGGTTACCCGAGAAGGTGAGCTTCAACGGCAACGACTGACAGATAGTCAGCGAGTCGTGAGCGATGAACTTATACTCGGGAGTTCGTGCAATAATCGGCTTTCCATTCGCCACGATGCGCTGATACTGATCCCACGCCTCGTCGGTAAAGTGTTGGCGAATGCTCTTTGTCGAAAGGTTAGAGATAACGCTCGCAATCTCGTCCAAAATCTTTGAGAATGGACGCTCTGCCTCAACCTTATCCTTAACCTCGACGTGTGAACTCTGTGCCTCGGCCAACTTCACAGCCACCTCCGACTTTACGTTTGGTGCTGTGGTGTCGAGTTTTTTCTGCGGTTTAACCTCCTCGGTTTGGGTTTTTACCCTCTTTTGTCCCTCGGGAATGTACGATTGCGGGAGGTTCTTGGCCTCAATCAAACGACCTACGGTAGGCTCGAGCTGTCGAGCTAGGTCTTCGCTCAAGCAGTCCAACTCGATGTTGATCTCGGGCTCGAGATTTGCCACCTGGATGACGCTACGACCATCCTTGATTGACTCGTTAGATCTTCCACGACCGTCGAAATAGGCAAATTGCAAATAGCTGATAGGCTCGCCATCGTAGAGGAAGTCCAAGTAGAGCTTGTGTGGATAGTTCTTGTTTGCCTTGTCTACCTCGATGCCGATAACCGAAACTTTAATTTTGTTTAACAAGGTGCGTAACTCCTCTGGCAGCCACTGACGAGCATTGCGATCGCCAACCTTTATAGGCTCGGATGAATGCGGATACAAATCCATAAGTATGTTTGCCCAGGCGTAGTAGCGAATCTTATCCTCGATGAGTGAGGCGTATTTGCCCGACTCGATATACTCCTCGATTTTGCCCTTGAGAACCTCGTGACGCTTCTCCCAATCGCTTACAGAGAGATATCTCAAAACCCTCTTTCGGCCATCCACATCGGGTAACACCTCTCGTTTTACGTTGCTCAAATAGACGCTGGAGAGCGAGAGTGACCCGCTCTCGAAGTCAATCTCCGAGCGAGCATTTTGACCCTCGGTTTTATTCTTGATTTTGACGCTGCTCGATGCAAACATATTCACCTCGGTTTTTGCCAATGTGTTCATCGCATCCTTGTCTGCATCTTCCAAAGTTTTGCCATAGCCGATAGCCCATACATACTCGTTCATCGACTTATCTCTCATAATCTCGGTTACCGATTGAGCGATAAGGCTATAACAGCCTCCAAACAAACAAATAATAGCAAGAATAAAACGCTTCATAGATTGGGTTATAAAAAATTTTGCGGGTAGCCTTTTCATTCTCTACCCACTCAGTCAGTTCAATATTTCGTGGTTTGGCGGGTGTATACCAACTGCGGTATACCCTCCTATGTAATACCCAAAGACTGTCTGCACCTAAGTACAGACAGTCATATCGGGTATATTACTATATACGATTTTCTATCGACATAGTCTATTAGAGACCCAAGAGCTTATCTACAGACTTAACCAACTCGTCAGCTTTTGCGCCGAGCTCTGCACGCTTCTTCTCCTTGATCTCCTCCTTCAAAGCCTCAGCAGCAACCTTCTGAGCAGCCTTGAAGTCGTAGAAGATAACTACACGTACCTCCTGGTTCTTGTTTGCCAATACACGGTAGCACTCTACGATAGGAATAGTTCTGCCGAGCTTCTTCGAAATGAGGTTCTTGCTACCATTAACAGTCTGTGCGAGTGATACAGCCTCCTCCTGACCCAACTGGCCGTTAGCGAGCTTGGTGTCGATCAAAGCTGTGATGTTGCTCTCGATAGAACCTGCTGCGTTCAAACGAGCGATTTCCAAAGCCTGGAGCTTACCTGCGTCGTAATTCTCAGCAACAGTCTTTGCATCACCTGTGATGTACTTAGGCAAGAGATCCTCACCGTACTGATACTGCATCTGGTACGAACGATCCAACATCTTTGCCAATGGAAGGTGACCTGGAGCTACAGCCCAACCCTCTTTAGCCAACTTCTTAGCCTCTTTAGCAGCATCCTTGCTAGCCTTCTCGTTGAGCTCCTGCTTGCTCAACTTCAACAAAGCGTGAACCTCCTTGTTAATCTCCTTCTGCGAACGATCCTGTGCATACAATGGAGTTGTAGCGAAAAGTGCTACGCCCAACAATAAAAATAACTTTTTCATAGTGGTAGTAATTTTAATTTAGTTAAACATAAAGTGATAATTCAAACCTAACTGCCATCGCATCCGACGGCTCAGCATATCCTCTATTTAGTTTGATATGTAGTACAAAGTTATAAATTTTTTGATACAATATTCGCTTTTTGTCGAGAAATTTATCTCCCGCCTATAAAAAGGTATAGAAATCTGCGCTTTTAGACCTATTGCAACAAAAAAAAGAGATTGACCGTTGATTCGAGGCCAATCTCTAAAACACTTTGCAGGGAGTCCTACTCTCCGTTTTTCAAGACATCGTACGCAAGTAACACCTCTTTGAGAGCCACCTTTTCGTCGTACGACAACACTCGGGTTTCGGTATACTTACCGCTCAGTCTCATTTTGAGGCTCTTGCCGTTGACCATATCCTTAATGAAGGCCAACAACTCGTCGTTAACACTTACGTCAATCCACTCCCAAACTCGACCTCCGTAGCCATTGTCGCTCTCTTTGTCACGATATCTATCGAAAACGATAGTCTTTGTGTTTCCGTCGTATGAGAGGAAGGCGTTCTCGAAGAATATCCAATCTTCACCTTCGTACGACATCTTCAATCTCAACCAAACGGTCTCGCCCTTTTTGCCTATGTAGAGCGATGTAAGGTTTTTGTTGTTGTAGTGGGTGAAGTGGCGATTGTAGTACCACGTTGTACCACTTACATCGTCATACTCCTTTTTCAGCTTGCTTACCGCCTGTAATCTCTTTGCTTTCTCAGCCTTTATTTGTGCCTCTTTTTCATCCTTGAGTCTCTGCAACTCACTCTTTGCCTTCTGGCACTCGGCAGATGCTGGATGATACTTCTCCAACTTCGCACACACGGCCGAAACACCATCGATATCCTTGTTCTTGATGAGCTCTACCGCCTCGACATAGATTCTATCGGGCGAGGTCTCGTAGTTTGCCAAGGTCTCCTTTAGGTGGGTAATCTCCAGGTTCAAGTTTATAACATTAGCCTCGAGCTTGTTCTTCTCGTCCAACAGAGAGTAGTACTCCTCTCGTGACGGGCCGCAGCTTACGAGCGCTAACGCCAGGCCGACAATAACAAATAGGTTTTTCATACGTACGGTCGGTTAATCTCTATACTATTACTTCTGCTTTACGGCAATGATGCTCGATACTCGGCGCTCGCCACCGTGGTCGAACTTCTTGTTGCGACAAGGGTAGCTTACGATACCCTCCTCGGCTGTCCACATTGTCGATGAGCCACCACCATCGAGGTTGATGGCATCACGCATACCGAGCCAAGCACAAATCTTGGTCAACTCGCTAATGGTTACACCCTCGGCGTTGCCCGCCGAGCGACCGTCTACGACAACGAGATATACATTGCCCTTCTTGTCGGTGCCGATAGCGGTGCGAGGGTGGCGCTGGGTGTAGGTGTAGAATGCACCCACAGGCTTGCCGCCTGCGTTGTCTACCATACCTTTGGTATAGGCGTCGTGGTCGATGCACTTACCCTCGTCAATCAATACGGGGCCTGCAGCGAGAATATTCTTATACTTCTTGGCGTGAGTGCTCTCGTGGCCCGCCTTGCAGTAGTCGAGAACAACCTTCTTCTTGCTTACGCATACCAAGCCGTCTACACGCTCCTTCTCGAAGTCGGCAGTTACGGCAATCTGCTCGTTGTTGAGCTTGAGGTAGGTCGAAGGCTTGTTGATGCGAACATCCCAATAGCCAGCATTTACGCCGAAGTCGGCACCGTGAGCTTTTGCCGACGCCGAGAGGCGGGTGAGCTTCTCGGGCTGAACAATTGCTGTCTCGAACTTCTTTGGCGAATACTTGATCACCGAAACAGTCTGGTGCGAGTCAAGAATCTCGGCACGAAGAAGGGTATAACCCTCAGCACCCTTTGGGAGTTTAAGCTCCTGGCGTGGAGCGTTGATCAACTTTACAGAGTCTGCGTTCTGTGCCACAGCCGAGAACGACATCGCTGCTGCAACCAAGAGTAAAAGTGTCTTTTTCATATCTAATATTTTAGGTTTATCGATAAATTCAATTACAAAGTTACCTTTTTTATGGGAAACCACCAAATTTTAGTAACTTTGCAATAATAAATATGCAAAAATGGCAAAAGGTATAAACAAAACCAACGCAGCACGACTGCTCGACAAGGCGAAGATAGCCTACGAGCTGATACCATACGAGGTCGACGAGAACGATCTCGCCGCTACCCACGTGGCAGAGTCGCTTGGTGAGCCTATCGAGCGAGTATACAAGACTTTAGTCTTGAAGGGCGATAAGAATGGTCACTTCGTTTGTGTTATTCAGGGCGACAAAGAGGTCGATTTGAAGGTTGCCGCCAAGGTCTCGGGCAATAAAAAGTGCGATCTCATTCCGATGAAGGAGTTGCTCCCGACGACAGGTTATATTCGAGGTGGATGTACACCGATAGGTATGAAAAAACCCTTCCCGACCTTTATCGACGAGTCGTGCCTCGAGTTTGACTACATCTACATCAGTGCGGGTCAGCGAGGCTTGCAGTTGCGCCTTTCGCCCACCGACCTTATCGCCTACACCAAGGCAAAAACCGAGATACTAACACTATAACGATATGAAACGAATTTTAGCAGCACTCTTTTTGCTCTCGTCGTTTGTTGTGAACGCCGAGGAGCGCATAAACAATGGTTGGTTATTCCACATCGCTGCCGATGCTACTGCCGACTATTCGGCCGAGAAGCTCGACTGCTCGGCGTGGCAGGAGGTGCGCCTTCCGCATACCCCTCGCTACGAGAAGTACTACCCTGGCGAGCAGTGGCAGGGTATCTGCTGGTATCGTCGCACGATCGATGTAGAGAGTGTGCGTGGCGAGCAGCTGTGGCTCAATGTTGAGGGAGCGATGAATGTTGCCGATGTGTGGGTAAATGGCGTACATTGTGCGCACCACCTCGGAGGCTATCTTCCCGTGACGGTCGATTTGACACCTCACCTCCACAAGGGCAAAAATGCAATCGCAATACGTCTCGACAATAACGACAACCCCGTAACAGGCCCACGCCCAATCAAGCGTTTGGACTTTTTGTGGTATGGCGGTCTCTATCGCAATGTATCGCTTATCCGCAAGGGCGAAGTGGCGATTACTCACCCGTTTATCGATACCACACCTGCCGAGGGTGGCGTCTTTGTATCGTACAACAAGGTTAGCGAGAAGTCGGCCGATGTAAACATCGCTGTATCGGTAGAGAACGACGGCAAGAAGGCGAAAAAGATTGTCGTTGTCAACCGTCTTGTCGATGGCGAGAAGGTTGTAGCCGAGAGCCGTAAGGAGCAGAAGCTCGCAGGCAAGAGCCGCACAACCGTAAAGTCGACTATCGTGGTCGAAAATCCACGCCTTTGGTCGCACCTTTCGCCTGCACGCTACACGCTTAAAACCTCGGTTGAGGTGGGCGGTAAGGTCGTAGACGAGGAGAGTCGCAAAATTGGTATTCGCTCAATCGAAATCAAGGATAACGACCTCTACATAAACGGCAAAAAGAGCTTCTTGCGAGGCGTGAATCGCCACCAATGCCACCCATATATCGGCTACGCTGCGTCGGATAATGCGCAGGTGCGAGATGCGGTGCGTATCAAGGAGGCAGGCTTCGACTTTGTGCGCCTCTCGCACTATCCGCAGTCGCCAGCATTCTTGGAGGCGTGCGACTCGCTCGGAATCTTCGTGCTGAACTGCGTATTCGGCTGGCAATATTTCAATAAGAAGGATCCTAAGTTCCGTGAGTTCTGCTATCAGCAGACCCGAGATATGGTGCGTCGTGACCGCAACCACCCATCGATTTTGGCGTGGGAGTCGTCGCTCAACGAGACCAAGCAACCTGCCGACTTTATCGCCGAGATGAGCCGCCTCGTACACGAGGAGTATCCTGCGCCGTATTGTTACTCGGCAGGCTGGCAACCGGGTTGGGATATCTACGTTGAGTCTCGACAGTTCCGTATTTTCAACAAAGTGACAGAGCACAAAGACCCACTTATCGTATCGGAGTATGGCGATTGGGAGTACTACGCTAACGACGGCGGTTTAACTCAATATGTTCGCAATTGGCGACAGAAGCCCGAACTCACTTCACGCCAGCTTCGTGAGCACGGCGAGAAGCGAATGGTGCAGATGGTCGAGAATATCAATACAGCCCATATCGACAACCTCACCTCGGTAAAGGCTATGGCGGATGGTTTTTGGGTTATGTTCGACTACAACCGAGGCTATACCGACGAGATTGAGGCGTCGGGCGTTATGAGCCAGGATCGCTTGCCTAAATATGCCTACTACTACTATCGTTCGTTGCGCCCCGAGGGCGAGCCGATGGTCTATATAGCATCGAATCTCGACCAGGACTCTCCTGCCGAGAAGGCTATAATCTCGAACTGCGAATTGGTAAAACTCCTCTCGAATGGCAAGGTGGTTGGCGAGTTGAATTTCGACATCAAGGCTACGCCTATGCGCACCTTCCAGAAGGTTTCGTTACCTGACTGCAACAATCTTACGGCTGTGGGCTACCGCAATGGCAAGGAGGTGGCTCGTCACACCGTTCTCGCACCCGAAAAGGCGGAGAAGATAGCTCTCGAGGTGAGCGAGTGTGGCGTGAAGCTCGGCAAGAACGACCAGATTTTCGTCTACGTTCGCCTGCAGGATAAGAATGGCACAACGCCAAACTTTACGGGTGGTGAGGTGCGCCTATCGGTTGAGGGCGATGCTATCATCGAGGGCGATGCTACAATAAAGTTCCGTGCGGGAGTTGCATCGTTCATCGTGCGTTCGGGCATTAAGGGCGGCGAGATAAAAGTAAAAGCCGAATACGGCACTATGACCGACTCGGCTCAAATCAAATTCTAACAAAGCGAGAACTACTTCTCGAACGAACTTTTGGCGGGGTACAACTCTTTGAGGAACTCCGCCATTCTTTTGCCATCTTCGGGCTTCGCACGCTCGGAGTCGTTCACACATATCATTATCGGGTTGTATTTCGCTATCTGCACAGCGTAGTCCTTCGAGTAGTTGTTTATGGTGCGTGAGTCGTTGGCGAAGCGGTTTGTAAGCACAGCCTTTATCTTGCCGAAAAGACCTTTGACGTTGTTGTAACGCCCAACTTTGCGCATCGTTGCGTGGCCTACAGCTATCATATAGTAACTTACAAAGGAGCGGTGCATATCCATTTCGTGACGGAAGCGATGGTGCGACGTTGCTCTCCACGCCTCGCTATTTAGATTCTCTACGCAGTATTGGTAGTCGCTCTTGAGATAGGCGTCGAAGTTGTGGTGCGGAGCGAGATATATCTCCTTGCCACAAAACTCCTTTATCAAGTTCTGCATTCTGAGAATCATTCCGTGGTAGTTGCCACGGCGTAGCGCCTTTTTGCGGTTGAAGCGCATAAGTCGAACTATCGGAGCACCTCCCTCAAAGAAGGTCTCTATGCTTGTCGGCTTTACAAACAGAGTGTCGTCGTTACCCAAAATAAAATGCTCGCTCAACCCTGGAATTCGATATATGCAACTCTCTATTGCGCTGCTGCTGAACGTAGGCAACGCCTCCGCAGGCAAAATCTGCTTGTGGTCAACAATCGAAATCTTCGGATTCGAGGTGTCGAGCCACTCAGGACACTGTCCGTCGGTAACAATATAGATATGGTTTATCCACGAGGCATACTTCTCGACCGAGCGCAACGAGTAGCGCAACTCCTCGTTGTCACGCCAACGAGCGTCGTTTACGCCCTCGGAGGTCTTCTTCTCGCCACCGTTTATATATTGGTTGCGCTTGGCACGCCACTCGGGGTCGTTGCCATCAACCCACATATAGACCAAATCTACTTTTTGCATCGTCTGAAGAGATTATAAATCTTCACAAAAATCTGGAACAACAGCGGAGTGCGGTAGGTGGTGCTTAATTTTGCCTTGCTTATGGCGTCGCTCAACCAATCGAACTCAGCAAAGAGGTCGCCGTCGTGAATCATAGAGTGCCAACCAGCACGCAAAACTACTCCGTCTATTACCCCCTCGACAGGGCTGCCTTTCATCCTATCCTTGTAGTCGATGTAGAGTCCCAAGAGGTTGCGTGAAGAGGTCAGATGGCGCCAACTCTTACTCTGCGAACACATCGACGAAGGGTTGGTCTTGCGGTAGTGGTACAACACCTCTGGCAGATGCGATATCGATTGAGCGTAGAAGATAATCTGCACCATAAGGTAGATATCCTCGTGCATACCCAATTTGGGGAACGAAACAAAGTTGTCGGTGTACAATCGACGACGGAAACACTTTGTAACAGTGTAACCGTAAGCGTTGTAATTCAATAGGTTGCGTATCCACAAATGCTTATTTTTTGTGGTGTAGGTCTTTTCGACCTTGACACTTTTCCTATTCTCGTACTCCTTTACAAGGTGAAAATATATCAGGTCGGCACCTGTGAGTTCGGCATCGGCCATAACTCTCTCTACGGCGTTGCGCTCGAGCCAATCGTCCGAATCGACAAAGAGAACATACTCGCCTGTAGCGGCATCCAAACCACTCTTGCGAGCTGAAGGCAGACCACCATTCTCCTTGTTGATAATTACGATGCGGGGGCGCAGATGCGAGAATTTGTCCTCGATAAGTGCCTCCAAAATCTCCATTGAGCGATCCTTCGTGCCGTCATTTACGAAGATAAACTCGATATCCTCGTAGGTTTGAGACAAGACGCTCTCGGCGCATTTGCGAATATAGGGCTCGACTCCGTAAATCGGAACGATAAGGGATATTTTGTGGTTATTGTTCATATTTCGATTTTTGTGGGAAACGCTCCTCGAATGCGTTGAGCAGGGCTTTGCGAAGTTCTATATATCGAGCCTCTGGCAACTTCACATCGTTGACACAAATCAAACTCTTGGTCGGGTTGACAATGGCGCTGCGAAGTTTTTGCACCGACACTGCACCCACCGAGATATGTTGCTTGGAGAGTCGTCTGTTTTTGAGTCGGCCCTTCAAATACATATAGTCGAGAAATAGATATTGATTGAGGTTTTCATCGTTGCGCACTCGTGATGCTGCTGTTTGGGCAATTTCATTCTTAACCTTACCGTACAACTCCTCGCACTCGCTCTTGAACATTGGAGTGCAGATATGTTGTGGACGCAAGAATAGGAGTGAAGAGCGAAGCCCCAATGCCTTGCGAGCCAATCGGTCGGAGTTGCGACAGATGTGCTTGAACATATTTATTGAGAGGAGGTGATAAGACATTCCCAAGAAGCATTTTCCGCCCTCGAAGAACTCGGTCGGTTCACACTTCTTTACAGGGAAGAGGTCGTCATTGAAGTAGATATACTCCTCGTCGAGCCCCTCGATGCGGTGTAGGTGCATCTCGATAGGGTTGCAGTTGAATGTAGGTAGATACTCCGCAGGGATGATATCCTTATGGAGCACGACGTGCACCTCGTCACGATTTATCCACTCGGGCACCTGGCTCTCGTGCGAGACCACAAGGTGTACCTTGCGGATGAAAGGCATATTCTCGGCTATACCTCTAAAGAGGTAGCGCAAGGTGCCCCAATCACGAAAACGCTTCTCCAACACGGGTTGGTTGGTGTACTTCTCGTAGTCGCTTTGCCACACAGGATCGAGGCCGTTTACGTATGTAATAACTATATCCACCGTACTAATTTTTTCAATGGCGGAGCTCTCTCCACCAATACAAAGGTAGTGTTTTAAATCGGTTTATCAAATAGTTTGCCCCGCTTTTGCGCCAAAATATAGTTTTTGCCTATACTGCGATAGAAAAATATGATTTGCGAAAAGCTCGAAATGGTATTAACTTTGCTCTTGACAAACGGAAAACTGATTTTTAATTTTTAATTTAATACGACTATGGCTGTTAAATTTTATGTTTGCCCTCATTGCGGCAATGTTATTCAGAAGGTAGTGGACAAGAAGGTCCCTGTAGTATGTTGTGGCTCACAGATGAAGGAGTTGGTGCCAAATACCGTTGATGCAAGCAACGAGAAGCACGTACCTGTGGTAACACGCATCGACGACTGCCACATCAAGGTTGAGGTGGGTAGCGTGGCACACCCTATGTTGCCCGAGCACCACATCTGCTTTATCTATGTCGAGACCGAGAAGGGTGGTATTCGTGTCGATTTGACCGATAAACCCGAGGCTGTCATCTGCGTATGCACCGACAAGCCTATTGCGGTCTACGAGTATTGCAACCTCCACGGTTTGTGGAAGACGGAGTTGTAAGAGCTCCGACCAAACCCAACGAAACCAACCTCACAAGGGTTGGTTTTTTGCATTTTTTGTAATAACTTTGTGCCTATGATTAAGACTCTTTTCAAGAATCTCGGCTTCTGGATACTTGTGGCTATGGTCGCAGGTGTTGTTGCGGGCGCCCTTATGGGCGAGGAGAGCGCAATGTTTAAGCCTCTCGGCTCGCTCTTTATCCAGCTTATCAAGATGTTGGTGGTGCCGTTGGTGGCAATATCGATTATCTCGGGTGCAGCGTCGCTCGGCAGTAGTCGCTCGGCTGGCAAAATCGGCATTACGAGCATCGGCTACATTCTTATCACGACCATTATATCGATTGTTATCGCTATCGCAGCGGGCATTATCTTCAAGCCAGGTGCAGGGTTGAGCGTCGAGAATATCCAGGCCTTGATACCACAGGGTGCCGACGCAGGTACAGCGACCGAACTCTCGTTCTGGGAGACCGTTATAGGTATGATTCCTGCCAATCCGATACAAGCTTTTGCCGAGGGTAATATCTTGCAAATCATCGTCTTCGGACTCTTTCTCGGCTTCGGTATTTCGGCTATCGGTGAGGAGAAACGCACGAAGGTTGTCAATGGCTTGAACTACATTCTCGAGGCACTCATCTGGTGCATCGGCAGGGTTATGTGGATAGCACCGCTTGGCGTCTTTGGTCTTATGGCCGAGGCGATGGGCACTTTCGGCTTCGACATCTTGTTGAAGGTTGTAAATCTGTTCTGGGTAGACCTCTTGGCGGTATTGTTGATGGGCGTTGCGGTCTATCCTTTGACCGTTATGTTCCTCTCGAATGTGAGTGTCAAGGAGTTCTTCCGAGCGATGCTTAGACCGCAGATTGTCGCCTTCTCGACCGCTTCGTCTATGGCTACACTCCCCGTAACTATGGGCGCTTGCGATAATATGCGTGTCTCGAAGGAGGTTACAGGCTTTGTTGTGCCACTCGGAGCGACCATAAATATGACGGGCAACGCTATCTACTACACTTTGGTGGCGCTCTTCTTCGCACAGATTTACGGCATCGACCTCGGCATTGCGCAGTATGTGGCGATTGCTGTAACGGCTTCGCTCGGCAGTATCGGTCAGGCGGGTGTTCCGGGCCCAACCTTGATGGTTGTGGCGGTGTTGGTAGCTGCGGGCATTCCGATTGAGGGTTTGCCACTCCTCTACGCTCTCGACCGCCTTTTCGATATGGTTCGTACGGTGTTGAACATCACGGGCGATGCGGCGTGCGCCGTCGTGACCGACCGCTTAGCGATAGGAAAGAAAAACTAAAACCTAACATAAAATGAGAAAACTAACACTTTTATTGTGCGGATTGGTTGCATTTGCTACCCTCTCGGCACAGCAGATTACCGACGATGCAAAGCGCCGTGCGGCAGAGCTCGTATCGAAGATGACCCTCGAGGAGAAACTCGAGTATATAGGAGGTTATCGCACCTTCTACATTCGCCCTATCGAGCGACTCGGCATTCCTGAGATTCGTATGGCCGATGGCCCGCAGGGTGTTCGCAACAATACTAAGAGTACAATGTTTGCTTCGGGCGTTGCCGTAGCTGCAACCTGGAACAAAGAGGCTGTCCACAATATGGGCGTAGGTCTCGGTCAGGATTGCCGTGCACGAGGTGTGCATATCTTGCTCGGCCCAGGCGTGAATATCTACCGTTCGCCTCTCTGCGGTCGTAACTTCGAGTATTTCGGCGAGGATCCTTACCTTGCATCGCAGACTGCAGTGCAATATATCAAGGGTGTACAGAGTCAGGGCGTAATGGCTTGTATTAAGCACTATGCAGCCAACAACCAGGAGTGGGATCGTCACCACGTGTCGTCGGATGTAGACGAGCGCACACTCCACGAAATCTACCTCCCAGCCTTCCGTGCCGCAGTCGAGGAGGCGGGCGTTGGCTCGTTGATGGCGTCGTACAACCTTATAAACACCGTGCACGCAACCGAAAATAGATACCTCAATATCGACGTTTTGCGCAATATGTGGGGCTTCGAGGGTATTCTTATGTCGGACTGGACCGCAACCTACTCGGCTATCAACGCCGCAAATGGCGGTCTCGACCTCGAGATGCCTAAGGGTCGTGTGATGAACTACAAGCACCTCAAGGGGGCTATCGAGAGTGGCGTTGTGGATGTTCGCACTATCGACGAGAAGGTGCAGCATATCCTTCAAACCCTTATCGCCTTTGGCTTCTTCGACCGTCCACAACTCGACGAGAATATCGGCGAGCGCAACCCATTCTCGGATAACGCATCGCTCGAGCTCGCTCGCAACGGTATTGTATTGCTCAAGAATGACGGCATCCTCCCACTCAAGAGTGGCTCGGTGGCAGTTACAGGCATTCAGTCGAAGAGTATCCCTACAGGCGGTGGTAGCGGCTTTGTTCGACCATTCGAGACCTGCTCGGTAACCGACGGACTCTCGCAGATTGACACCTACAAGACCGTAGCTACGGATAATATCTTCTTCCACTCGTTGGATAAGCTCTTCTACACCTCGTCAAATCTCAAAACCCCAGGCTTGAAGGCGGAGTATTTCAATACAAAGAACTGCTCGGGCGAGGTTGTATGGAGCAAAACCGAAACAGCCATTAAGCACAATTGGAAAAAGGGCTCACCTCGAGGTGGCTTGGTAAATAAGGATAACTTCTCGGTACGTTGGAGTGGTGTATTCTACAGCAAGCAAGATGAGGAGTTATTGTTCGAACTCTCGGGTGACGACGGCTATCGTATGTTTATCGACGGCGAAGAGGTTATGTCGGACTGGCGTGACCACCAGCGCACCAAGCGTTCGTATCTCTTCAAGGCTAAGGCTAACAAGAAGTACAATGTTCGCATCGAATACTTCGATAGTTCGAACGACGCAATGGTCGAGTTCCACATCTTCAACAAGGGCTACATCAAGCAGAATACTAAGGCTTTCAAGGCGGCAGATGCGGTGGTTATCTGCGCAGGCTTTGACTCATCGACCGAGAAAGAGGGTCGTGACCGCAAGTTTGAATTGCCATACGAGCAGAGCAAATTCATCAACGATGTTGCTGCAATCAACCCTAACGTCATTGTGGTTGTAAATGCAGGTGGCGGATTCGAGATGGAGAGCTGGATGCACTCGGCAAAGGCTATTTTGTTGGCGTGGTACCCTGGTCAGAAGGGCGGTCAGGCTATCGCCGAGATTATCTCGGGTAAACTCTCGCCAAATGGTCACCTCCCAATCTCTATCGAGCGCAAATTGGAGGATAACCCAACCTGGGGTAGCTACTATGCAAACCTCGATGTCGACACTCGCAGAAGCCCATACAAGCGTGTAAACTACAAGGAGGGCGTGTTCCTCGGTTATCGTGGCTACGATCGCAAGGACGTTAAGCCGCTCTACCCATTCGGCTACGGTTTGAGCTACACTTCGTTCAAGTATAGCAATATGAAGGTTACTCCGTCGGCTGAGGGTTACCTCGTGGAGTTCGACGTAACCAATACGGGAGCTATGGATGGTGCAGAGGTTGCTCAGGTCTACGTTGGCTACAACGACAAGAGCGTACCGCACCCTGTTAAGCAGTTGAAGGGCTACGACAAGGCGATGATTAAGAAGGGCGCAACCCACCACTTCGCAATCAACCTTCCGTACAAAGATTTGGCCTACTACGACATCTTCTCGCACGGCTGGGCTGATGCATCGAAGGATGTGGTAATCTATGTCGGCTCGTCGTCGGAGGAGATCTACTTCAAGCAGACCGCAAAGCACTAATACGATATATATAATATATAGATATGGAACAGACAGAGTATTTTGATACGTTTGAGAACAACCTCTTGCAGGAGATGATGAAGTTGTGCACCTCGCACAAGATGTTGGAGGGTACACTCCTTGCATCGGAGGACATCGACGAGCGTTGGAAGGAGTATGCACCCGAGTATATGGCCGACGCCGTACCGCAGGTAAATAAGTTCCCCGCAGCAGCAATCGCCTGGGCGGGCTATGTGGGAATGGCCGTAGCGCACCGCTGGGATGAGAATTGGGTGGAGTATGCCACCGAGCCGTACGAGAAGTTGCACGGTGCAGAGGGTTTTGACGATATGGACGAGCATATCTTGCAGAACATCTTGGGACTCTCGCTCGAGGAAGAGGTGTCGCAGAAGATTGAGGATATGATGCGTCGTTGTGCCAATACTGCTATTACCTATATCCGCCGTGAGGATACCGAGGCGCAGAGCACAAAGGCGTTCTACATCTTCGCTCGCACCACACGAGTGATGTTCCGCATTGGCGCAGCTATGGAGCTTCATCGTCTCGGCTACAAGTTCGAGAAGGTTAATCTCGGCGAGCAGGCTGTGAATTAGGCGTTAAGCCGATATAAGAAAAAGTCCCAAGAAATTCTCTTGGGACTTTTTCGTCTCTATTATCTCTACTTTTGAGTGTTGCAGATAGCTTGTAAACCACGCCAGAACCTTGCGCTCACGGTCTCGATTGAGAACTCTTTGATAAGAGCCTCTCGCTCCGAGAAGTCGGGGTTCGAGTCGGCCACCTCTATCGCACGAAGCATACCTTCGTAGAGGCTATCCTCGTTGTGGTCGCACTGCACCACGGTGTTCAACCCTGCGAATATCTCACGTGAAGGAGTAATCTTGCCCGTCTCGCTCAAAATTACACGGTTTACCTTTAGGTAAGTGACGATTTTGCTCGATAAGAATGGGTCTTTCTCGAGATCGGCATCGATATCCACCAACACCTTGGCACGGGCGAAAAGTGGCTCCAAATCGTTTGTGTGAGGCGCCGAGGAGATGTGCTTGAGCTCCTCCTTCGTAAGAATCTTTTCGATATTGCGGAGCTTCTTCCTTATTCCTACAATCAAGAACTGCGCATTCGGATACTTCACAAGCAGACGCTTAAACGCCTTGAAGAAGTGGTCGGGATTACGCATACCATAGAGGCTTCCCGTATAGAGGAACAACAGTTCGTCCGATGGCGGTGCCACATACGAATGGTCGGGCGACGGCGTGAGCAGAGAATCCGAGTATAAATTTGGCTTGTTCGGGAAGATCGAGAGTTGATACTCGAGCATATGTGGATTTGAGGATGCAACATAGTCCGCTGCAGCGAAGTTCTTCGCCACAATGCGTCGCTTGCCCCAGAACTCGCTACGCTTGCGAGTCCAACCACCCGGTGCCGGAATGGCATCTACGGCATATACTG
The DNA here is from genome assembly GCA_017559685.1 of Alistipes sp. The sequence goes on along the minus strand of JAFYQY010000192.1, from coordinate 6,269 downwards.
CAAACTTACACCCCAACTTTTGCGAGAGATACCTGCCACATACGGCTGGCGTAAGTTGCGAGGTAGCCATAAAGGCGATTACCACGTCGTAGTCCTTCGCTACCACCTGCTCGACCCTCTGGCTCCACTTCTCTGATATTGGGGTAGTGCCAAACCAGCGCAAGAAACGACGGTACCAGCCCTGCTGACTCCTGCTGAAAGGTACGCAATATTGCTTGCGAACGCAATCTAAGTATTGGTCGGGAGCCTGGTCGCTTACAACGTCGATTGTTGCCTCCTTGGCAAGCTCGCATAATATGCGTTTGTAGAAGATAGTGATGCCACTACCTGCTCCAAAGTATACAGCAAGAATCTTCATCTATAAATCTCTATTTGGGTTGTTTGGGTGTCTGTTTCTGGCTACTTTGTAGGGTAGGCTGCGATGAAGAGGTCTCGCTCACGAATCTGCGCTGCATTCTTGTGGAGATTTGCCAACGAGATGTGACCTACAACATACTTGTAGTCGTTGCTTACGTACTGCTCCTCGACGCTGTTGAAGTCGAACAAAGCTCGATCCTCGGCATTCGAGTAGCGGAGATATACACGCACCAAAACGTCGTTTGTGAACTCTACAGGGGTGCGACCAATCATTCGCTTATACTCGTAGCGGTAGTTGTAGAAACAAGCCGTAATATCGCTCAATACAGCCGAGCCTGTTGGGTGACCACCCGCACCACGACCGAACATAAACTGCTTGTCGTAGAACTTACCCTTGATAACTACACCGTTGAACTCATCCTCTACCGAGTAGATGTACTTCTCACGAGAGATAAGCTGTGGCATTACGCTCATAATAATCTTGCCATTCTCCAACTTCTCGACGTGAGCCACCAACTTGTAGCGACGCTCCTTCTCGTTTGCAAAGCGGATGTCGTTGTCGTTCATCGACGAGATACCGTAGGTAAAAATCTTCTCAGGCGATACGTAGCAACCGAATGCGTGTACGGTGATGATGATAAGCTTGAACAACGAGTCCCAACCACCGATGTCGAGTGTAGGGTCGCTCTCGGCGAAGCCCAACTCCTGAGCACGACGCAAAGCCACGTCGTAAGAGTAGTTCTCGTTGAAAATCTTCGAGAGGATAAAGTTCGACGAACCATTCAAGATACCCTTAACCGATACGAGGAGGTCGTTATCGTAGTACTCCTCGAGGTTGCGGATAACAGGAATCGAACCGCAAGCCGATGCGTCGTAGAGCAACGCCACGTTGTGCTTCTGCTGCAACTCGATCAACTCAGGCAGGTGGTGCGCCAACATCTTCTTGTTGCCCGAAACGGCCGAAAGACCGCTTGTGAGAGCACGCTTAATGATGTGATATGCAGCCTCGGCGTCGTCAATCAACTCCACGATAAGGTTGATATCCTTGTCGTTGAAGATATCCTCGGCATTGTCGGTGAAGAAGTTGGCATCGACGCCACGCTCCTTGTTCAAATCACGAACGCAGACACGCTTAATTGTCGCCTCGTTCGAGGAGATGGTGTTCAGCACATCGTAGAGACCTCGTCCCACGTTGCCGAAGCCGAACATTCCGATTACAAGTTGTTTCTGTCCCATATATTTCTCTTAGTTTATAAATTCCAAAATGAGTTTGTTGAGCGAGTCGGCCTCCACCAAGAAACCGTCGTGTCCGAACGACGAGTCGATAAGGTGGTAGTGCGCCCCCTTGATGTTGTCGGCGAGATAGCGATTCTCAACCTCGGTGAAGAGAATGTCGCTCGTGATACCCACCACAAAGGTGCGACTTTTGATGCTTTTCAACGCCTCGACCACTCCGCCTCGACCACGACCGATATCGTGCGAATCGACAGCATCGGCCACACGGGCATAAGAGTAGGCATTGAAGCGACGGCGCAACTTCTCGCCCTGATAACGCTGGTAGGAGTGTACTCGGCGCTTGAAAAGATCGTCCTTCAACTCCTCGTTATCCTGCTGTGTAAGGCAGTACGCAGGGCCTCCACGATAGCTCAACAACGCCACACTGCGAGCAGCAGCCATACCCGCCTCGCCGGCATCATCACGACGCTCGCCAAAGGTTGGGTCGTTCTCCAAAATCCAACGCTGCGACTCGTTGAAAGCCGAAATCCACGGTGTAGTGGTTGCTCCCGTAGCAATCAACACCAAGTTCTCCGCCAAGTCGGGGTTTGTCAACACCATCTCCAAACACTGGAAGCCACCAATCGAGCTGCCGATAAGGAGTTTTACTCGCTTGATGCCGAGGTGCTCCGCCAAGCGACGGTGGCACTCTGCCATATCTCGCACGGTAACCTTCGGGAAGTCGCCATACCACTTCTCGCCCGTAGCGGGGTTTATCGAGAGTGGGCCTGTAGTGCCGTAGTGCGAGCCGAGGAAGTTGGCGCAAATGATGAAGTAGCGTGATGCGTCGAGGAGTTTACCCTCGCCAATCATCTCGGGCCACCACGACTCCACATCCGACGATGCGGTCAGGGCGTGACACACCCAGATGATGTTCGAATCATCCTCATTGCGCTCGCCGTAGGTGTCGTATGCGACTGTCAACTCGGGCAAAACCTCGCCCGACTCCAGGTGCAACGGTGTTGTATCGTGAAAAAATTTAGCCATTAGCTAATTTTTAATTTTGCATTTCTAATTTTTAATTCTCCATTCTCTGGAAGCCCGCCTCGAAGTCCTCGATGATATCCTCAACAGCCTCCAAGCCTGCCGAGATGCGGAGCAAGGTTGGTGCAATGCCAGCACGCACCTTCGCATCGTCGCTCAACTGCTTGTGGGTGGTCGATGCAGGGTGGGTAACAACAGTTATCGAGTCGCCAATCATAGTCATATTGGCTGCCAACTTCAACCCCTCAACAAAGCGAACTGTACCCTCCAAAGTACCCTCCAACTCAACCGAGATAACGCACGCAGCACCCTTGCGGAAGTACTTTTGCGCCAACTCGTAGCTTGGGTTATCCTCGAAGCCTACGTAGCTTACCGACTTAACATTCTTGTTCGAACGGAAGAACTCTGCCAACTTTGCGGTAGATTCCGCCTCGTGGCGAACACGCAACGAGAGAGTCTCGAGACCCAGCATCATCAAGTAGGTGTCGAATGGTGAAGGGCAGCAACCGAAGTCACGCAAGCCATCCACACGGCATTTTACGATAAATGCCTGATTGCCGAAGGTCTTCCACAAGTTCAAGCCGTGGTAACCCTCCGACGGGCCGTCAATTTCAGAATAGCGACCATTGCCCCAATCGAAAGTTCCGCCATCGACGATAATACCGCCCATTGCTGTGCCGTGGCCGTTGATCCACTTTGTAGCCGAGTCGCAGATGATGTCCGCACCCCACTCGAATGGGTTGCAGAGGTAGCCGCAAGCACCAAAGGTGTTGTCCACAACGAGTGGCATCTGGTGTGCGTGAGCAACCTTTGCCAAAGCCTCCATATCGGCAACGATACAACCAGGGTTTGACATCGACTCCACGAATACGAAGCGAGTCTTCTCGTCGATCAATGCCTCGATAGCCTCTGCCGAAGCATCCTTCGCAAAGCGAACCTCAACGCCGAGGTTACGCAACGAGATCGAGAACTGGTTGTGAGTACCGCCATATACGTATGGCGAGGTTACGATATTGTCGCCCGCCTTTGCCAAAGCGGTTACGGTGAGCAAAATCGCCGACATACCCGACGAAGTTGCCAAAGCACCCACACCGCCATACAACGCCGCTACACGATTCTCGTAGTTTGCGGTTGTCGGGTTGTGGATACGTGTATAGATATTGCCAGCCTCACTCAACTCGAAGAGGTTAGCTGCATAGTCGCACGATTTGAAGTGATACGCTGCAGTAGGGTAGATAGCCAAACCACGTGAAAGGGTGTGGTCGGGCGCATAACCGCCGTGTATCTGAAGTGTCTCGAAACGGAGTTTTTTCTCGCTCATCGTAATGGAATTAAAAATAGTTTATTTTTATTCTGGCAAAGTTAGCATAAAAAACGGAAAACTGATAACTGAAAACGGAAAACTTTTAGATTAGTGAGTAGTTAGTAGTGAGTAGAGAGTAGTTAATAACATAAAACTAAAAAATAGAGATAAAAAAAGGGGCTGTAGCAATGCCACAACCCCTTTTCCCAATCGGTTTTAGGACTACTCCTCAACCTTCTTCTTGCGCCAGTTGAGAATTGGCAAGAGGAACGAAATAACCGAAGCGCCAATCCAGAAGATGGCTGCCTCCGAGAAGTCGTAGTGCTTGACAGTCTGCTCAACCATCTCGCCAGCCTCGTTTGCCACCTTAACAACCTCCTCGGTAATGTTGCTGTTAACGAGGAAACCGCTCACCTTCTCCTGAATAGCTGCTGCAGCGTAGCTCACCATACCTACGATACCGAGTGCTGCACCTGTAGCCTTACGAGGTACGATATCGATAGCCATCAAACCACCCAAGAATGCGATCAATACACCGATAGCGATACCGAAGAGAGCCATCGAAACAACGCTTACCCAGTAAGCATCGCCACCATAGATGAACAATGCGTAAGACAACGAAAGGAGAATACCCGATACGAATGCAGGCATCTTGCGGTCGCCCTTGAACAATACATCCGACATCCAACCCGCTACAACGGTACCGATGATACCCAACCAAGCGTTGATCGAAATGATTGTCGAAGCCTCCATCAAGCTGTAACCCTTAGTCTCCTGCATATAGAGTACGCCCCACGAGTTCAACGAGTAACGAGAGATATACATAAATGCCGAAGCAAGTGCCAAAATCCATACCGCTGGAGTCTTGAGAGCGAGCTTCTGAGCGCTACCTGCCGACTCGTCCTTCTTCTTAGCCTCAACCTTCTCGCCAGTCAAAACCTCAATCGAAGGCAAACCCTTGCTCTCTGGTGTATCGTGCATCAAGAAGATGATAGTCAAAATACCGAGCAAACCTGCGATAGCGGCGCCAAAGAAGCCCCACTGCCAGCTTGCAAATGCTACAATCGAACCCACGAAGATGAACGAAAGACCCTCGCCGAGGTTGTGGCTTGCAGAGAAGAAACCGTAGAATGTACCACGGCGTGAGAGTGGGAACCAACGAGACAATGCAATGATTGCCGGTGGCGCACCCATAGACTGTCCCCAACCGCTGACGCCCCACAAAATTGCGAAGGCGATAAATACCATAAACGAGATGCTCTGCGCACCCTCAGGGTCAACGCCGATAAGAGCTGTATACTGCTCGCTACCTACCAAGCCAAAAACACCCATAAACAAGCAAGCGAGAGCCGACATAATAAGACCCGCTGCCATAAAGCGCTTGATGTTAGAGTGGTCGGCCAAGAAACCGTTCACGAACTTACCGATTGCATAGGTTGCCAATGTTACGGCACCAATAGTACCGAGCTGGTCAGCATCGAGCAAGCCGCTGTCGATAATAGGCTTCTTCATCACGTTAAGAGCTGCACGGCATACATAGTAGAAGCTGTAACCGAGAGTTCCTGCAATAAACGATTGGAGCGCCAAAGAACGGTGATACTTCTTCTGACCCTGCTCATCGAGGTCGGTGCGAAGCGGCTTCGGTGCACTCGTCTTGAAAAAATTAATAAATCCCATAGTTTTTATTGTTTAGTTAAGTTTATTTCAATGTGTGGCGACCCTTCTTGTTGAGGTAGTTGATCAACATTGCAGGGCGGTCGGTCTGAATCATCGAAGTGCCGAACGAGAGAATCTTTCCGTAGACCTTCTCCTCGTTACCTACGGCTGCATCGTCCTCCAAATCGGCCTTCTTACCACCGCAGATGCTGTTCCACAAAGTGTTAACCCAGAGACGCTTGCCGCTCTTAAACACCTTCTTAAATACCTTACCCTCGTTTGGCAAGGTGCTGTTCCAGCAAATCTCGTATGCAATCATCGGAAGGTCGCTTGCGAGGTAGTCAGCAAAGAGCTGCTCGTGCTTGCCCCACGACTTCTCGTTGTAGTTGATGATAGGCATATAGAGCATATTCTTGTCGTGCTTCGAGAAGAATGCCTTCATATCTGCAGCCGACTTGCTACTCTTGATGATAACCTGGTTAACCATATTGCGCTCAACGAGCATAGCCAAAATCTGGTCGTAGTAGTTGATGCCCTTGTCGATGTTGATGAGGACACGACCGTTACAAACATCGAGAGCCTCAGCCAAAGTAGGCATCTTGTAGCGGGTTACTGCACGGTGACCTGCACGAAGATTGCGAGACTTGATATACTCGAGAGTCAACTCGCTAATCTTACCCTTACCGTTAGTGGT
>JAFYQY010000017.1 GCA_017559685.1 Alistipes sp. | reverse complement strand
TAGAGGCTGGCTTGGCAGAGTTGGTTAAGAAGCACTTCCCTGAGTGCGAGGTGTTGATGGGTACATCGACTGCAGGTATTGCTCACGCAGCAATCGTAGCTACTATCTTGGACTTGCCAATGGGTTATGTTCGTAGCGGTGCGAAGGATCACGGCCGTACAAACCGCATCGAGGGTAAGTTGGAGGCAGGACAGAAGGTTGTTGTTGTCGAGGACTTAATCTCAACAGGTGGCTCGTGCATCGAGGTTGTAGAGGCTTTGCGTGAGGCTGGCGCTGATGTTTTGGGCGTTGTAAGCATCTTTACCTACGGTATGAAGCGTGGTGAGGAGCGTATCGCAGCAGCTAACACTGTAAACTACTCGTTGTCGAACCTCGACGCACTCGTAGAGGTTGCAGCAGAGGAGGGTTATATCGCACCAGAGTGGAAGGAGCGTATCATCGCATTCCGCAACAACCCAAGCGACGAGAGCTGGATTAAGTAATTTATCAAAAGCTAATAGCTAAAAGCTAATGGCCTTAAAAATGAAAGTTATGAGACATTTAACTGACCCTACGGATATTACCCGTCAGGAGACCGACGATATCGTAGCGTTGGCGTTGGATATTATCGCCAATCGCTCGAAGTATAGCGAGGTTTGCAAGGGTAAGAAGTTGGCGACTCTCTTCTACGAGCCTTCAACTCGTACTCGTTTGAGCTTTACCGCTGCAATGATGGAGCTGGGTGGTAACGTGCTCGGTTTCTCCGACGCAAACTCGTCATCGGTGAGCAAGGGCGAGACCGTGGAGGATACCGTTCGTGTAGTGGGTTGCTTTGCCGATATTATCGCTATGCGTCACCATATCGAGGGTGCACCTCTCGATGCGACGATGGTTTCACGTGTGCCTATCATCAACGCTGGTGATGGCGCTCACGCACACCCTACACAGACTTTGACCGACCTCTTGACAATCACTCGTGAGTTGGGTCACCTCGACAACCTTACAATCGGCTTCTGTGGCGACTTGCTCTATGGTCGTACCGTACACTCGTTGATTAAGGCGTTGTCACGCTACGAGGGTACAAAGATTGTCCTTATCGCTCCAGATACACTCCGCTTGCCAGACTATATCAAACACGATGTGTGCGAGAAGAATGGTATAGAGTACCGTGAGGTCTCGTCGTTGGAGGAGGTTATGGGAGAGTTGGATATCCTCTATATGACTCGTGTACAGCAGGAGCGTTTTGCAGATAAGGCTGAGTATGAGCGTGTGAAGGATTGCTATATCCTCGACACCGAGAAGATGGCGTTGGCTAAGGAGAAGATGGCAGTTTTGCATCCACTCCCACGTGTAAACGAGATTACAAAGGAGGTTGATGCCGATCCTCGTGCAGCATATTTCCGCCAGGTTGAGAACGGTAAGTTCGTGCGTATGGCGTTGATTTACACTTTGTTGAAATGGGCAGAGGAGAATAAAGAACCGCTTCACAACCACGAGGCTGTGGAGGTCGAGGGCTTGGTGTGTCCGAACAAGAAGTGTATCTGCAACAACGAGAACGTAGAGTATAAGTTCCAATTGGCAGAGGGTGGCGTATATCGTTGCCTCTACTGCTCGACAAAAGCCGAATAGAAGAATGAAAAGACTATTTTTGATGGTCGTAGGGGTACTTTGTGCCCTTACGACTTTTGCACAGACATTAACGTCGCCCGACGGCAAAATGAAGATGACCTTCTCATTGGAGAAGGGTGGTGTGCCTACCTATACTCTTACCTATAACGGTAAGGAGGTTGTCAAGCCGAGTCGACTCGGTTTTGAGTTTGTGGATAACGCATATCAGACTTATGGTTTTTACGACGAAAAACCTGTGCGTCCCATATACTCGATGCGTGAGGGTTTCTCGTTGCTTGGTAGCGAGACTGCAACCTTCGATGAGACTTGGGAGCCTGTATGGGGTGAGAGCAGCAAGATTCGCAACCACTACAACGAGTTGCTCGTTAAGTTGTGTCGTGATGAGCGAAACTTCTTTATAAACATCCGTTTCCGCCTCTATGACGATGGTTTGGGTTTCCGCTATGAGTTCCCTTACCAGAAGTCGAAGAAACTCGCTTACTTCGTAATAAAGGAGGAGTACACCGAGTTTGCAATGGCTGGCGACCATATGGCATTCTGGATTCCGGGTTGCTACGCTTCGCAGGAGTATCAGTACGAGGCTTGCCGTATGAGCGAGATTCGTCAGCTTATGCCGAAGTATAGCCGTAACGTGGATACAGCGAACATCTGCACCTTCTCGCCTACGGGCGTGCAGACCTCGTTGCAGATGCGTACTGACGACGGTTTGTATATCAATATCCACGAGGCTGCATTGGTCAACTACTCGTGTATGCACCTCGAGTTGAACGATAAGACAAACGTCTTTACATCGCACCTTACCCCCGATGCACTCGGCTATAAGGGTTGGTTGCAGGCTCCTTGCCACTCGCCTTGGCGTACAATTCAGGTAACCGACAGCGCTTGCAAGATGCTGGCGTCGAATCTTATTCTGAACTTGAACGACCCTTGCGCTTTGGAGGATACTTCGTGGATTAAGCCTGTAAAGTATATCGGTATTTGGTGGGAGTTGATGCTCGGTAAGAGCAGCTGGAACTACACCAAGGGCTTCAATGGTGTAAAACTTGGTGAGAGCGACTATACAAAGGTTACACCTCGTCCAAACCACGGTGCAAACAACGAGAATGTACGTCGCTATATCGACTTCGCAGCTAAGCACGGCTTCGATCAGGTGTTGGTCGAGGGCTGGAATATCGGCTGGGAGGATTGGTTTGGTATGAAGAAGGACTACGTGTTCGACTTTATGACCGCATATCCCGATTTCGATGTAGAGGCGCTCAATAAGTATGCTCACGAGAAGGGTGTACGTCTTATGATGCACCACGAGACGTCCTCGTCGATTCGTAACTACGAGCGCCATATGGAGCAGGCCTACTCGTTTATGAATAAGCACGGCTACACGGCTGTTAAGAGTGGCTATGTGGGTGATATTCAGCCATTGGGCGAGCATCACTTCGGTCAGTATATGGTTAATCACTACCTCTACGCTGTGCAGGAGGCTGCCAAGCATAAGATTATGGTGAATGCTCACGAGGCTATCCGTCCTACCGGCTTGTGCCGTACATATCCAAACCTTATCGGTAATGAGTCTTGCCGTGGCCAGGAGTACTTTACCAACGACGACGAAGGTATCGCACCTCACCACGCTACAATTATGCCATTCACACGTCTCAATGGTGGTCCTGTGGACTACACTCCTGGTATTGTGAATCTTAAGTTTGCAGACCAGACCACAAGTAAGTCGAAGCAGAAGCGTTGCGGAATGAGTACTATTTGCTATCAGTTGGCGTTGTATGTTACAATGTACTCGCCATTGCAGATGGCTGCCGACCTTCCTGAGAACTACGATGCACAGCCACAGGCGTTCCAGTTTATCAAGGATGTAGCAGTAGATTGGGATGAGAGTCGCTATCTCGCAGCCGAGCCTGGCGACTATATCTTGATTGCTCGCAAGGCTAAGGGTAAGAATGAGTGGTTTGTAGGCGGTATTACCGACGAGAATAAGCGTACCTTGCCGCTTTCGTTCGACTTCCTCGAGAAGGGCAAAAAGTACGAGGCGACAATCTATGCCGACGGCAAGGATGCTCACTACTTGGATAATCCGCACTCATACACTGTTGCAAAGAAGGTTGTAACTTCGAAGTCGAAGCTTAACCTTGCGTTGGCTGCAGGCGGTGGAGTAGCGATATCGATCAAAGAAATCAATTAGGCTATTAGCTTTTAGCCATTAGCCATTGGCTTTAAGGAGCGAGATATTCTCGCTCTTTTTTTGTGATTGTCGCTTAACAATTTTTATTTTTTAACTTTTAAT